>JBLNAO010000339.1:0-18392 GCA_050259395.1 Chloroflexota bacterium | reverse complement strand
GCCGTGGTCCGGGCAAGAAGATTATATGACTGAAATACAAAACCAAGTTTTTTGTTCCTGAGCCTTGCAAGCTCGTCCCGGTTCATTGTGTTTACATTAATGCCATCCAGAAGGTAGTCGCCTGAAGTTGGCTTATCAAGACAGCCCAGAATGTTCAGCATTGTCGACTTTCCTGATCCGCTTGCTCCCATTATTGCAACAAACTCACCTTCTTCAATCTTAAGATCTACGCCACGGAGGGCATGAACAATCACCTCGCCGACGTGATAATCCTTCCTGAGGCTGTTTATTTCTATTATAGTTGTATTCATTGTTTATATGTATAACTTTTTTCACCCGGTCTCCCCCTCTGAATGTAGGGTTTCATGTGACCCGTCTGGGCTGCGGGGTTTTCATCCCCCCTGCGGTCCGATACCCGGGAATGGTCCCTTTGGTCCATCATCCCTGGTCGTTTCCGCTTTCTCAGAACCTCCGGTCATCGTAATAATAACTTCGTCTCCCTCTTTTAACCCTGAAAGGATTTCAACATTTGTACCGTTATCGATTCCAATTTGAATCTTGCAACGGCGCAGACCCATATTATCATCTTTAAGCCACACAATACCGGACTTTGGATCATTGGCTGCAGCTCTCAGCTGTGCAGGCATCTGCTCCATCGTACCGGAAGGCATTCCGGACTCTGCAGTCCCTGTCTCAGAACCTTTTGGCGCATCTTTCGTCAAACCCGCCATCATTTTCTGAAGATATTCCCTGTCGGGAGTAAATCTCATTGCTTTACCCGGAAGGATGAAGGCACCGGTTTTTTCCTCCACATAGATCGTAGCGCTGGCTGTCATCCCTGGCATCAGCTTCTTATCCGGATTCAGAGCGCTGAGTATTACGTCATACGTTACCACGTTATTGGTTGTAACAGGCTGAAGCCTTACCTCGGAAACATTCCCTGTAAATTTCAGATCGGGATATGCATCCACCGAAAACTCGACGCGCTGACCCAGTATCACCTTTCCGATATCAGCCTCATCTACGCTTGCCTGCACTTCCATCTGTGTTAAATCATTAACAATTGTGAAGAGTTCCGGTGTATTGAAGCTTGCTGCAACAGTTTGACCCTCTTCAACAGCCCTGTTCAGTACAACGCCATCGATCGGGGAAGTGATGGTTGCATAATCGAGGTTAACTTTAGACCTTGCAAGGTTCGACTTTGAGTTGACGAGAGCCGCTTTCGAATTCTCGTAGTTGTATAATGCCTGGTCATAATCAGCCTGTGAGATAAGGTTCTTTTCATAAAGAGCTTTCATCCTCCTGAAAGTCGATTCATTATAAGTAAGCTGTGCCTGTGCCTGGTCGACCTGTGACTGGCTTTGCTCCAGCTGTGCCCTGAGCGATGTCTCATCAAGCTGAGCAAGCAACTGGCCCTTCCTGACATTGTCGTTGAAATCGACATAGACCCCTTTAAGGATTCCGGAAACCTGGGTGCCGACCTTAACGGTTGTTGTTGCTTCGATGGTACCTGTTGCTGTAACAGTATTTGAGATATTCCCCTTTTCAACCTTTACTGTTTCGAAGGTGACTGCAGCCTCTTTTTTCAGGAAAGGCTTCAGGGCCAGCAATGCCATAACTGCAACGAACAGAACCGTACCTGTTAATAATGTTTTCTTTTTCATATTCTATTGTTTTGCATTTTTCATTTCTTAAAATCATTCACCCATGAGTTCACTAAGTTGCACAGAGTATTTCACGGAGTTTTTTTAAAATTCTTAATTCACAAATCGTTAATCCTTGTTCTTAAATCACCCAAGGTTTCCTCTAAAGTGAAAATGGTATTCCCATATAAAAGTCCATTATCTTATAGCTGAATATCAGGTTAAACCTCGATTGAAGGAGCTGGCTTTCAGCTAGAATAAGATTTGTCTTCTGCACCAGGTAATCCACTGAGTTGATAAGTCCCTGGCTGAATTTTTCATCTGAGAGAAGCGAAGATTCATTTGTCGCAATGTATTTCTCCATGCTGGCTTCATACTCGATCTGGGTGGAAACGACATCCTGGCATGCTTGTTCTATATCCTTCCTCAGCTGGTTTTTTGTATCAAGCTCATTCAGACCGGCATTCAGGTAATTGATCCTTGCGACTTCCACACTTGTCTTAACCTGTTTTCTCTGGTAAATCGGAATTGCAAGTGAAAGCCCCAGGTTAGGCCTGATGCCATCGTTTACCTGGTTGAAATAAGGATCGGAAATGATGCTCGAGTAGGAAGATCCGATACCTGCACTGGCGGAAAGCACAGGATAGTAACCAGCTTTTGCTATAACTTCATCGAGCGCAGAAATTTTCCTGGCAACTTCCGCATTCTTTATCTGGGGCTTGATTGAAAGTGCAGTTTCATAGACTGTCCTGACATCAGGTACCCGTTTCTGATTTATATTATCCCCGAGATCGGGTTGTACAATTTCGAAATCAGCTGTTACAGGCAATTCCATGAGCTGCATCAGGTTGACCTTTGCAATTGCCAGCTGGCTTTCCGAGTTGGCGAGGGTTAGCTTTTCACCTGCCAGCTGTGATCTCACCTGTGCATAATCTGCCTGTGAGATTGCTTTGAGTGCCAGCCTCTCCCCGGCCAGGTTAAGCTGACTTTCTGTTGATTCGATTTGCCTCTCACTGTTTTTAACCTGTTCCTGTGCAAAGAGGACCTGTAAAAAAGCATTCAGAATATTCAGGCTGATCGATTCCTTTGTTGTTTCAAGCGAATATGACCCACTCTGTATATCAAGCTCGGCCTGCTTTATGAGATTATTGATCCTTGAATAGTTAAACAGGGTAACACCTGAACTGACGGAATAGCTTGTACCATTTGACCCATTCAATCCCGATGCCGGAGCAGTGCTTTTAGCCCAGTTGAAATTCTGATTAACCGAGGCACCGAGTGAAGGAAAGCGCTGAGCCTTCGCCTGTCCGGCATAAAGCCCGGACGTCTTGTTTGAGAGGATACTTTTACGGACCTGGATATTTTGACCGAGGGCATGATTTATGCATTTTTCCAGTGTCCAGGCAGTATCCTGCATAACCGATAAATTATTGCCGGAGCAAACTGTTACCAGGGCAAGAAAATTTATCAGTGCGATTACCATCTTTTTCATGACAAGTTGAATTTGTCATAAATGTATGGCAGACCTACCCTGCGAAAAAATCAAATAGAAGCAGAGGCATATTTCACCGACAGATTGCCGGGAAATATGGATCAATCGATTCAGGAAAGAAACCCGTATAAAACAGAAAGACGTGCAAAACTGCACGTCTCTCAGATAATTAATAAAGTATTTAAGGATTACATAAGGATCTGCCTTGCGTATTTGACGCAGGTGGCTGTTTCCTTAACCTGGTTTGACCATGGCTTGATCTCGTATTCCAGCTCGATGTCGCATGGGAGATCCCATTTTTTCTCCTTGATAAGAAGAAGAACATCGGCAAGCGGTGTTTCACCCTGTCCCCATACCTGGTTGGTGTTTGCAGGATCGGTCTTTGGACCTGTTTTGTCCTTGATATGAACACTGAAGATCCTGTCGTGATATTTCTCGATGATGGTGTTCGGATGAAGACCTGTCGATCCGAAGAAGTGGCCCATGTCGAAGTTCATCATTACAGCAGGTGAGACTGCAAGTAAAGGATCGTAGCTGAATCCTGGTGTTGCAAACTGCATGTGGTTGTGGAATACTGCATACATGCCGTGTTTTTCTGCAAACGGGGCAAGTTTTTTCACTGCATCCTCACTTACTTCATCTGTAACACCTCTTGCACCCATGGCTTTTGCAACTTTGAATGCATAGTCTATCTCCTCGTCAGACCATCTTGCAGGTGAAAACTTAACAAGATGCGATTTTACTCCTGCAGCTTCCATCAGCTTTTTGGCTGCGGCAACTTTCGATACATCAAGTCCTGCTCTCCATGCTTTCAGATCCTGGTTGTACTTGTTGATCTGCTCCTGTTGTTCGGGAGTCATCTGGGGACGCCTGGGTGCCTGCTGCGCTGCTGGTTGTCCTGCCTGAGCCTGGGCAGCGGGTTGAGCCTGTGCGGGCTGGCCTGCGGGACGCTGACCGGCCGGAGGTGCCTGCGGGGGACGGAACATACCTGACATAGGGTTCTTAGGAGCTCCGAGGAAATCCTCGAGGTCACCGCTCATAAGCTCTATGGAGCTGATACCTGAGTCTTTGCAGTATTTAATAATATTCTCGAGTCCGGCAGGCATGTTGCGCCAGCTGTAGGTTATAGCGCCTATCTGTACTCCGCCGAAATTAGAGCTCACTTTGCCTGCTGCCTTCTTCTGAATATAAGGAGCTTCAATCAGGCCTATAGGAGCCATCGATACTGCAGCAAGAGCAGCAGTGCTTCCCAGGAACTTGCGCCTGGACAGGTTTTTCTTGTTATTGTCAGTCATATTACTTGGGTTTAATCATATAAAAAATCATTCTTAAAGAGTCCATCCTTTCCTGTATTCATAATGGAACAGGCTGTTTGCTTCCGGCAGATTGGTGATCTTCATGTTTGCAGCATCGTACTCGAGGGTTGTGTTGGCTCTCTGGTTTTTAACGGCAATGTTTGTAAGGAGCATGATCTCTGTCAGTTTGGATGCAACCGAGAAATCGTTACTTGATTTTTTGCCTGCCTTGATTGATTCGATCCAATCCTCGAAGATGTTGCCTGTGCGCGGAATTGAAGGATCCGGTCCCTTGAAGCTGGTATCAGCAGGGATAAGCTCTGGCATTGCGCCATGGCTTCCGTGGCAAATAATTCCTTTTTCACCATAGTAAGTGGCATCCCTCATTGCACGACCTGCCTCCAGCTTCTCAGGTCTCGGCGGCCTCAAACCTCCGTCAACCCAGTTAACTTTCACAGCCGGCATGTTGCCGCGAGCCGGGAATTCATATGTAACCATTTCGCAGAATGGCATATAATCGTCATTGTAAGGTGAGCTGCTTGCATGTATCTTAGTCGGCATTCCGAGATTGAGAGCCCAGATAGGAGCATCAAATATATGAGCACCCATGTCGCCCATTGCGCCTGTTCCGTAATCCCAAAGGCCTCTCCAGTTGAAATGGAATGCCTCAGGATTGAAAGGTTTGTTCGGTGCAGGGCCGAGCCATACGTCGTAATTAATCCCTTCAGGTACCGGTACTCCGATGGGCCTTTTAATATCACCCTGTGGCCAGAAGCCCATTGGGCGGTTTGTTGAAAGCCATACTTCCTTAACCGGACCAATAACACCACTCTGTATCCATTCCACGGTCCTGCGTGTGCCCTCAGTTGCATGCCCCTGGTTACCCATCTGGGTTGTTACACCGGTTTCCCTGGCAATCTCGGCCAGTTTGCGGCACTCATGTATTGTCTTTGCCATGGGCTTCTCAACATAAATATGTTTTTTGGCCCTCATGAATGCTGCAGCGATGGTTGCATGGTTATGATCGGGTGTGCCGATAACAACTGCATCGATCGATTTTTCCTTTTCCAGCATTTCGCGCCAGTCTGTATAGACCTTTGCTTTGGGATATCCCTTTATAATATGTGCTGCATAATTGTTCGGATCAATATCGCACAGTGCGTAGATGTTCGCAAGCTTGATAGTCCTTCCCTGACCGGCTGCACCCATCTGCACTACGGCATTAGGATCAGCTGCCGGACGCTGCCCAGCTGCCTGCTGTGGCATGTTCCTCTTCGCCTGGGCCATCCTGGCTTCGCGCTCTGCAATCTGTTCTTTTGAAAGAGCAGTTCCGTTCATGTTCCTGTTAGGCCTTACAATGGGAACATCAGGTGTACATATTTGCTGAATGTCGCCGCCACCCTGGCTTCCTATGCCGATACCTGCAACATTAATAAGATCGCTTGGTGCGGTGTATCCCGGACCTCCCATAACATACCTTGGGATAATTGTGAACCCAGCTGCAGCTGCACCGGCCGTTCCGAGGAACCGACGCCTTGTCAGCGCATTCTTTTTCAAATTCTTGTTACTCATACTGATAGCTTTTAAGTTAAAGGGTTAAGAAGTTGGATTGAAAATATTCTGATTATTAATTATTTCCCTTGAAAGGTTCCCGCAATTTAAAATTAGCTTGTTAATGTATACCAAATTATCCACCTGACAATCATTCCTGCTGAAGTTTAACAACCTTTAACACTGAGAATGGTCTGTTTAAGGGTTCATAAAAAATTAGACAATCACATCATATAAAAAATTCCGCCACACGCATAATATTTTTGTAATGGGTGTCGCACATTTTTGTTACATTGCATACATGAACCTGCTAAGCAAGCTCACTCCCCCTGACCGATGGAAGCTTCCCGTTCTCCTGGCAGCCGCTATTTTCACAGGTCTTGCAGCTTTCGCCTTCCATATTTCAAATGCGCCTTCATATCTTACAGATAAACCGGAAGCCTGTACCAACTGCCACATAATGGCACCACAGTATGCAACATGGTACCACAGCTCGCACAGGGAGAAGACCCATTGCAATGACTGCCACGTCCCTCATAATAATGTTGCAAACAAATACTTCTTCAAGGCAAAAGATGGCCTGAGGCATGCAACGATGTTCACCCTGAGGCTGGAACCCCAGGTTATTTTCATAAAAGATGCCAGCAGGGAGGTTATACATAAAAACTGCATAAGATGTCATTCCGGGCTGCTTACTGATTCAAAGCTCCTGGCCTATACAAACCAGACACACAAAGGAAGGATGGATAGGAAATGCTGGGATTGTCACCGCGAAACACCTCATGGCCGGGTAAACAGCCTGTCGAGTGTACCTTACGCCAGGGTCCCCTTGCCGGAAGCCATCACCCCCGACTGGCTGAAAAAACTAACAGAATAACAACCAACATCATATGAGACCAATTCAGGATATACTTAAAGGAAGGCCATGGCTCGGCTGGCTGATCTTTCTGGCAACTGCAGTTGTCGTTTTCCTACTAGGACTTCTTGCTTCATCCATTGTCGAGAGACGTGCCGAAGCTTCATTCGCCTACGCGCCGGAGATTAAATTCTCCCAGTTCGAACCACGGAATGAAGTATGGGGTGAGATATTCCCCCGGGAATATGACACTTACATGAAAACCGCCGATACCACATTCAGAAGCAAGTATAATGGCAGCGCCAATGTAGATCTCCTTGAAGAATCCCCTGAAATGGTTGTGCTATGGGCAGGATATCCATTCTCCAAAGGTTACAACCAGGGACGAGGTCATCTTCATGCAGTCGAAGATGTCAGAAACTCAGTGCGTAACGGATCACCGGTAAAAGGGAAGCCCAGTCCCCTGCCAAACACGTGCTGGACATGCAAGAGCCCCGATGTGCCACGGCTCATGAACACTGAGGGTGTTGCAGGCTTCTATGCCGGGACATGGGATCAAAAAGGGGCCCAGATCATAAATCCGATTGGCTGCGCAGACTGCCACGATGCAAAAACAATGAACCTTCATATCTCAAGGCCTGCGCTAATCGAGGCATTCCAGGCAAGGGGAATGGACGTCACAAAAGCAACGCACCAGGAGATGAGGAGCCTGGTTTGCGCTCAATGCCATGTAGAATATTACTTCAATAAAAAGATGGTTGAAGGAGTTAATTATCTTGTTTTCCCATGGAAAAACGGCACGGCTCTCGAAGACATGGAGAAATATTACGATGGTATAGAATTCTCAGACTGGACACACTCATTAAGCCGTACCCCGATGCTCAAGGCACAGCATCCCGACTATGAGATCTACCTCACCGGTGTTCATGCTTCAAGAGGCGTCTCCTGTGCCGATTGCCATATGCCTTTTATCAGTGAAGGAGGACAGAAATTCACAGATCACCATATACAAAGCCCGCTCAACAATGTTGCAAATTCCTGCCAGGTCTGCCACCGTGAAGAAACAGAGAAACTGATACAGGATGTTTATACAAGGCAGGATAAGATTATGGAAAACAGGCGTATCCTCGAGAAGCTCCTTGTAAGAAGTCATATAGAAGCCAAAACAGCATGGGATAAAGGCGCCAAAGATGACCAGATGAGGGAAATCCTGAAAGACATAAGACGCGCTCAGTGGAGGTGGGACTTCTCTGCTGCCGGACATGGCAATTCGTTCCACTCACCTGTGGAATCAGGAAGGATCATATCAGGCGGCATTGCTTACGCCCAGGATGCACGTGTTAAGCTTGCCAGGCTCCTTGCCACACTCGGATACAACCAGGAAATACAATATCCGGATATAAGTACGAAGGTCAAGGCACAGGAATATATAGGCCTGAATATTAACCAGATGAATTCCGAGATGGATGAATTCATGAGAACAGTCGTTCCGGAATGGATAAAGGAGGGAACGGAAAGGGAGAAGGGCTATAAATAGAGCGGAGAGCGTAAAGCGTAAAGCGTAAAGCGTAAAGCGTAGAGCGTAGAGCGTAAAGCGTAGAGCGTAGAGTTGAGCGTTGAGCGGAGAGCGTGAACGGAAAGCGTAAAGTATAGAGAGGAATCTCAACTTACCCCGAATCCCCCAAGCCCTGCTCCGCCGTAACGGCTATGCAGAGGCGAGGGAGACTTTCTTGACGGGGAAAGATGAATCCTTTCAAAATCTGTACCCTAAAGATAGTCCGAAACCAGTGTTCTTCCAGACTCGCGAATCGGGAAGCAAAATTTCCGGATTGATCTTCAGCAGCCCAAGCTGTGCATTCAACTGAAAATAAAGACCCATGGCGAGCTCGTATCCGGCAAAGATGTTTGCCCCGGCATCAAAACGTCTCAGAGCCCTGGGATCCCAAACAGCAATATCGTTGGTGAACCTGAGATCGTTATCGACACCGGCTACTGTGTACTTTCCGCCGACAGCATAAGCAGCATAGGGACCGAGTCCCAGCAATACAAAATTATCCCCGAGTTGACCCCTGTATACAAGATTCAGCGGCACCTCGATGTAACTTATCCTCCGCTCGTCATTACTGCCAAGCTTGGCTCCCTTTGTTGAAAACAGGATACCGGGCTGAAAATATATCTCCGGAGCAATGGGCATCAGCAGGTTAAAGCCTGCATGAAATCCGGGCAAAAGGTCATTTTCAAGCTTTTTGTCGAACTCGTTGGTCCCATTGATATTCTGCAGGTTGAACCCGGCTATAATACCAGGTTTGATTCCTTGCGTGAATGCAATAGAACCGGTAAGAAAAATAAATATAAGAATTGCATAAATTTTTGTTTTCATATTTCACAGTTTTAAGTGACCATTATTATTTACTACCGGCCTCTTTCTTTGCCTCTTCAACCATCTTGTCGTTGGCGGAGATCAGGAATTCCACTCTCCTGTTCTGTGCGCGTCCCGATTCGGTTGTGTTGTCATACTTCGGCAGTGTTTCACCAAAGCCTTTTATCGTTATCCTCTTACCGGTAATCCCTTTTTGTTCCAGGTAGCTGTCTACTGATTTCGCACGTTTTTCCGACAGGGTCTGGTTGTATTTCTCCGTCCCTGTATTATCGGTATGTCCCTGGAGCTCTATATTGGTATCGGGATATTTGTCAAGAACATCAACAAGCTTGTTCAGCGTAGGCTGTGCGTCTGCCGTAAGATTGGCTTTGTCGAAATCGAACAGCACATTGCTGCTGAACTCAACCACAATTCCCTCACCGACACGTTCCACCTTTGCATCAGGAACGGTCTTTTCGATTTCAGCGGCCTGTTTATCCATCTGACGGCCGATAATGGCACCTGCTGCTCCTCCTACCGAAGCCCCGATTATGGCTCCAAGTCCGGTGTTGCCCGACGCTCTTCCTATCACAGCTCCCATTGCGCCGCCGGCTCCTGCTCCGATGGCAGCACCTTTAGTCGACTTTTTCATCGATGCACATCCCGGCAAAAGAATTGAAACGCACAGCAACACAAGAATTGCACTTTTGAATTTTTTCATATTCATTCCATTTAATTCGACAATAAACATCAGATACTCAGTTGCAGACATCTTTGAGTATTATTGAAACAACCGCAAAAATTCAGATAATGTTCAAATTGCCATTATCAAACAGTCACATGATGATGAACATTCCTGCAGTATTTGCCTAATGAAAAATGGAACAATTCCTGATACAATTTGTTAGCATAATTAGTTTTCCAAGGAGCTTAGCCTTAGCGTTATCAGTATTCCCGGGAGATTTATTGTTAATAATACGAATTCGGCACCTAAATGGCTGGACTTTTAGACGGTTACAATTATGATATATTCATCAGTTACCGGCAGAACGACAACAAGTACGACGGCTGGGTTACAGAATTCGTCACTAACCTGAAGAAGGAACTTGAGGCAACAATAAAGGACAAGCTGACAATTTTCTTCGACGAAAATCCGGTGGACGGATTACTGGAAACGCATTCAGTGGATCAGTCACTTAACGATAAGCTGAAGTGCCTGATCTTCATCCCGGTTATATCCCAAACTTACTGTGACAAGAAAAGTTACGCCTGGCAGAATGAATTCTGCCTTTTTAACAAGCTTGCCAAAGATGACAAATTCAAAATGAACATCAGATTGCCGAACGGCAACGTGGCCAGCAGAATTCTTGCAGTAAGGATCCACAACATCGATCAGGAAGATGTAAGACTCATCGAGACTGAGACCGGAGACAAGCTGAGATCCATAGATTTTATCTACAGATCGTCAGGTGTTAACAGGCCACTGAGGTCCAATGAGGATCATCCCGGTACAAACCTGAACAAAACATACTACAGGGATCAGATAAATAAAGTTGCCAATACGGTCAAGGACATCATAACAACCCTTTCAAGATCTGCCGGGCATGATGAAACAGATACATTGACCGAAATCACGAGGAAGATCACTTCAGTGGGAAAAAGCCGGAAAAAATTTATCTCATTAACTCTTATTCTCGTTATGCTGGCAATAATCATACTGACAATTTATGTCCGTGGCGAGCCGGCCAATATAGAAAAATCTATCGCTGTATTGCCCTTCAGGAATGACAGCCAGAGTGATTCAAATACCTACTTTATCAACGGGCTCATGGAAGATATTCTAAACAATCTTCAGAAAATAAAGGATGTAAGAATAATCTCACGCACTTCGGTCGAGCAATACAGAAACACCTCAAAGTCCATTCCGCAGATAGCAAAAGAATTAGGTGTAAATTATGTTGTTGAGGGCAGTGGTCAGCGAAATGGCAATTCCTTCAGGCTAAATGTCAAGCTGATAAGAGCAAGGAAAGAAACTTATTTGTGGGGGAAGCAATATGAGAAGAGAATCAATAAGACTGAGGATATTACGATGCTTCAAAGTTCAATTGCGCAGTCAATAGTTACAGAACTTGAGGGCACCATTACACCACAGGAAAAGCAGCTTATCGAAAAAATTCCCACAAGCAATCTCACTGCCTTGGATTTTTATCAGAAAGGAAGGGAAGAGCTTTCAAAGTTCTGGATTGACGTTTCCGACAAATCGACTCTGCTTAAAGCCGAAAAATTATTCAACAAATCACTGGAATTCGATCCCAGATTCGCAGAAGCAATCGTAGGACAGGCAGAAGTGTACTGGCAGTACAAAACTTACCTTAACCGCAAGAACGTTCTGGATTCGGTAAGAATGCTCACTGATATAGCTCTCAGTTATGACGACAAGCTTGCCGGAGCTTATGTGATAAGAGGATGGTGTTATGATGACGAGGGCCTCTCCGACAAAGCTTTCGAACAGTACAGCAAGGCGATAGAGCTTAATCCCAATAACTGGCAGGCATATTTCGGACTTGCCGAGCTATATGACTTTGAAGATCCGGTGAAAAGCCTCACCAATCTCAGCAAAGCTGCCTCGCTGACTCACGGTGCTATCGAAATGCCTACAATACTTCGTCATATCGGCGGTGAGCTGCTGATTACAGGATTTATTGACAAAGCATCCTCATATTTTACCAGGGCTTTCGACCTTGACGGAGACACAGCAATTTATCTGAGCTGCCTGGGCGGGATCGAACAGAACCAGGGAAATTATCAGAAAGCAATTGATTATTATAAAATGGCTTACAAGATCAAGAGAAATTATGCCGAGGTAGTTCACAACCTTGCATTGTATTCACAGCTCATTGGCAGAAAAGAGGAATCACTTAAATACTACCAGGCGCTAAAATCATCCAACGACCTATATTTTAATCTTCACAGGATGGGATACACATTATGGGAAAATGGCTTCACGAAAGAAGCTGAACCCTATTTCAGGGATCAGATTGACTATTGCAATTCAGTTCTGAAAAACGGTCATCGTTCCGATCTGATTGCCTACTCATATTATGATCTTGCAAGCATATACGCGTTCAGGGGAGAAAAAAAGAAAGCCTTGCAGTATCTGAGGCTCTTCAATAAAAGCAGGAACTGTTTTACATACATGCTCCTCCTGATTAAGAACGATCCTATGATGGAAAAAATAAAGAACGATCCCGAATTTATCCAGATAGTAAATGAGATGGACAACAAGTACCAGAAGGTTCACGAAACAGTAGGTTTGTGGATCGGGAGTCAGCCCGATTTCTGATCAGTCATTCATCTTCACCTTCAGGTTCTCCAACACCGAAATCACTCTTTCGGGAATCTTCAGATAAAGAGCCAGATATAACATGAGAGTAATTATCCAGATTACCGCCAGGTTGAACGTGAATGTATTTATCTTATTGTTGCCAATTTTTTTTGCAGGAGCATAAAAATGGGCTCGCCCGTAAGGCGATTCGGCTTCCCTGTAACCCGGCTCTAATCTCGAATAAATCTTTGTACCGGTTTCACCCGTCCTAACAGGATTCTGCTCATCGAGAACCACGCTTATCAGACTTTTGTTGGTATAACTATCCTTCATTTTAATCCTGCCTTCATTGCTGATCATGTTTACAAGATTCCTTTCTTCATTGTCTTTCAGTGACATAGCAACTTTTATTTTAGCCTGAAAAACATTGCGCATCGATTCCAGGGTCCGTATCAAAGATTTTTGAGCAACGGAATCCATTGTGTAGCTTTCAAGAGCAAACTTTGATTCATAAGGTACACTGACTCCGGTCATGCCGGAGACCTTTGCTAGCTGAATATTTAATTTCCAGTAATTATTCAATATCACATCGGCCAGCCCGGTGGAATCCCTGTACTTGTAATTATAGAGGACCTTTTTCCGGAGATTGTCCTGGATAAGATAATTCGCATACCAGGAGTTCTGGCTGATATCGGAATCATACCTGAAAAACAATCTTTCATATTTGTTATTCCTGAACTGTTCAACAGCCATCGCTTCAAAAGACCATCGTGCCATCATCAGGTCTCCTATTATCGGCACAAATTCACGGGATTGGTTCAGGCTATGAAGCTTGTCGAATTTCACCAGAACTCCGCTGAAAAGCAACTGGGGGATTATGATGAAGGGAATGAGTATGTATATGGCGATCACTGACCTGAATGCAGATGACAGGTTAAGCCCCAGGACATTTGCAAAGCATGATGTAGTGAACAGCACTATCCAGAAAGGAAGTGTCATGCCCCTGATTTCGAGAATTGTGTTTCCGACAAGAACGAATGAGATAGTCTGGATGGCAGAAAGAATGAACATTATCATCACTTTCGAATTAAGATAGCTGAACCAGCTCAGGTTAAGAAACGATTCCCGCTTCAGAATTTTCCTGTCCCTAACAATCTCTTCCGAGCTTCCCATCAGTCCGAAGAACATTGATGTGATGACGCACATGAAGAGGTAAGCAGGGATATTCTCATTTTCGTGAAAGATATAATTCTCAGCCGGTGATTTTGTGAACCAGGAAAGCAGGAGAGCGAGAAGCGGAGGCCCCAGCAGGCTAATGAGAATGTACTGACGGTCGGCGAGCTTCGACCTTATGTCGCGTGAAAAGAAGATTACCGATTGCATTAATAATCCCGGGATGTTAAAACTGTTTTCAGGTAATTCCTGTTTTGCCCTGCGTGCCAGAAGCTTTACAGGATTGAGTGAGATGAATCTCCTCGACCATTCCGCGGGTGAGACTTTCCTGGTTCGGGTGGCCCTGCCATGTTCATCCACAACCTTTGCCTCAATAATTTGCAGAATCTGATCGGTGTCTATATTCCCGCATTTTACGCATTGATCTTCGTCAGGATTCGCATGATTGGTCTGTACTTTGAAATAAATTATAGCTTCATTCGGATTCCCGTAATAAACCTGGTACCCTCCCCTGTCGATGATCATGATCTTATCGAACATCTTGTAGATCTCTGATGAGGGCTGGTGGATATTGACAATTACAAGCTTCCCTTTGTAGCTCAGGTCTTTCAGAAGGTTCATCACCATATCCGAATCCACGGAAGACAGTCCTGAAGTCGGTTCGTCAGCAAAAAGGATTGTTGGCTCTCTCATCAGCTCAAGGGCGATGTTTATACGTTTTCTCTGCCCGCCGCTGATTACTTTGTTCAGGGGATTGCCAACTTTAAGGTTTCGTGCTTCATCGAGATCAAGATCAATCAGAACCCTGTCGACAGCCTCCCTTATCTTTGCCTCAGGAAGATTGCTAAGGCACATTCTTGCATTGTAGTAAAGGTTCTCATAGACGGTGAGCTCTTCGATAAGGAGATCATCCTGAGGAACAAAGCCTATCACACCAGTGAGCTTCTCACGGTCGATGTCATTATAAAGATCATACCCGTTAATCCGAATTTTCCCCGATTGAGGCCTGAGGGTGCCGCTCAATATACTCAGTGTGGTTGATTTTCCGGCTCCGCTTCCCCCTATTATTCCCACGAGTTCGCCTGATCCTCCGTTAAAATTCAGGTTATGAATTCCATTGCCGCTTTTCCTGAAGTTGAATGAAACATCGTATGCATCCAGGAATATCCTTCTGCCGCCAGAAACCGATGACAGATACCCTGTCACTTCCGAATAATATATTGATTTTATACCCGATCCCCTTATTGAAGACCCGCTGTCGAATATGTAGGTTTCACCTTCGGCAATGTTCTGACCGTTTAGATACAGCGACTCTTTCCCGGCATACCGCATCAGGTAAGTGTTAGTACTCCTGAGGCGGAGGATGGATATCCTGCCCTTCAGATTCTCGTTAATGATGATTTTTACTTCTTTGTCATCTTTCGAAACACTTTTAATCAGCAGAACATCAGGCCGGTCGCAGGCGGAAGGATCATCCATGATAATAAAATTCCTGATATTGTTGAATTCATTTGCAGGAATGTTGAATGCAGTTGAAACGGTCTGCAGGAAATCGAGCTCGGTCTCGGTAAGTTCATAACCGGAAGCAATATAATCTGCCAGTTTTACAACAACATAAACCTTCTGTTTTTGTCCAAGTTCCGCATTAATAGTATCGCAGATTGCAAGTATCCTCATTGCATTCAGAGAAATTCTCTTCCTGTCCTTCAGACTGCCTTTTACAATCCTCTCGGAATTGAACATTCCGAGATACTCCTCGAACATATTCATGTATTTGTCAACCAGCTCATTATTAAGGTGACTGATAAGAAAAATCCGCACGATGTTCTTTTCCCTGGCGTTAATTACGGTGTCGTCATGGATATCGCTGATAAGTGCGAACAACTGCATCAGCGCTTTCAGTATGGCTTCACTCATGATAACATTTGTACTGGTTTAAAATTTAAGTGATTTTAAGGCACTTACCCAATCTTAATTTTATCTTTGCATTAAGCTATTCAAGTTAGTAATAAATAGTTAATCTGGAAAAATAATTCAACTCTTAGGCCTTATTCTTTGTTCAGCACTATAATAAGAAACTAACTGATCAGTGTGATGAAGGGCATCATTAACCTTCTTGAATACAGCGGCAATATCGACTACAAAACGATAGATCTCCTGCTTAAGACTCTCAAAAAGAACAGGGATTTCACCGCGCTTGACAAGATTACCCGTAAAAGAGTGTATGCCGTGACTGTAGAATGCCTCGAGAACATTGCCAGGCATTCAGGTCTCAAGGACTGCAGGGACTACCGCAATCCTGAAATTCTGGTTACGGCAGGGTACGGGCAGGTAAATATAACCGCAGGCAACCCTGTACTGACTTGTAATGCAGAGAAGCTCAACATTGTGCTTCAGCTTATTAACAAGCTTGAAGATGAAGATCTCATTTCATTGTACGATAGTAAAATAAAAGTCAGCCGGAAGGAAGGATCGAACGGTGCCGGTTTGGGATTCATGCTTATGAAGCTGAAATCAGGAAATAACATTGAATACAGGTTTGAAGAACTTACAAAGGAGATATCCTATTTTGAAATAAGAATAACAATTAACAGGCAATATATGAGAAAACTTATCATTGATCAGACATCAAATTCGCCTAAGGTCGTTTTTGATCCTGAAAAAAACCGGTATGAGATCTCAGGAGAATCGAGGCCACCTGATGTAGCCGGATTCTATGGCGATGTTCTCGGCTGGTTCGATGATTATTCACAACAGGTTCTGAAATCAGGGAATAATAGCAGACCACTTGCTGTTGATCTCGATTTCGAATATTTTAATTCGTCATCGGCAAAATACATTCTCGATTTTTGCAGGAAGATTGCAGATGCCCGATCAAAGGGAAGCGATATAACAGTCAAATGGCACTATGAAGATGATGACCCGGATATGCTTGAAACGGGCAGGGAGATGTCGAAAATGGCAAGATTCCCTTTCGAATATGTTATAAAAGACAAGAGATGATCTGAACAAGATGAGCCTGCAACGAATAAAAGATCTTTCTGAATGGACCGGCATCATTGCGGACCCGGGGAAAGAACTGTTCAGTAGAATATCCGACAACCCATCGACCTTCAGGAAACTCTTCATCGAAGATATTGCGGGGTTTCTCCATGATGATCTGCGGCGTTCGAGAATGCTTATCACGGCGCCATTTACTGTTTTTCCGTTATTCAGTGAGATTGCAGAATCTGAAAAAACCATTTGGTACGAATATGCCTCCGGGATACCTGCCAAGCTGAGGAGCCTTGGATTAATGCTTAAGCCTTCGAGCGGATTTTACCGCACATGCATAATCACTGACGAAGATATTGATAAGCTTGCACAGCTGGATCATGAGATATACAATCAGGATCATGAAACATCGTTTCGCGACCTTCCCGGCACAAGAAAGTGGTACTTCAGGGAACTGAATTACCTTATCCCTCCGCAACTGAGAAAAACAGGTTTCGAGATCTTCAGGCCCGGCGAGGAACAGCTCATCAGCCCTGCTATGATAAGAAAGCTGGCACGGGCAATCCATTCAGGGTACATGAAGGAAATGAGAGACCGCGGCCCTGAGGGGATTGTTTCCGCTTATCCCGGCGACAGTTCGCTATGGCTGATTGATTTCAATGACCTTCCTGAGGATATCAAATATTCGAATATAGACAACGCCCATCACATTGCCACAAAACTGCTGTCGATAGGGTACAGGATAAAGCCGGTAAAGACGGGTTTTGAATCACGCACCCTGCGTCTGACAGATAATGAGATAGAAACCATGGCCAGGATCGAACACAGCCGGTGGAGCTGGGACAAGAGGCTCAATGGCTGGATCTTCGGTAATGTGAAGGACAAGCAGAAGAAGACACACCCCGGGCTTATCCCTTATGATGATCTCAGCGAGCCTGAAAAGGAGAAGGACCGTGAACTGGTGAGGCTCATCCCGTCCCTGCTCCAGGATATCGGCTATGTTGCCTTTCCTGTCGATCCCGATAGGATACGGGAGCTCTCCTATGCCATTAAGCCGAAAAGCAGCATCCACAACCTTCTCAATGAGACGAGAAAGCTCAATGAAGAAATAAAAGAAGTATCGGCATCAAGGCCAGATGTCATTGAAAAAATATCTTTAACAAACAAAAAGATAGAAGAGACAATGGCCGAGGTGCAGGGAAGTTACAACTATGCCAGGCATATACAGAAAGCCTATCTGCCCGACGATCTTTTCATCAGGGAATGCTTTCCCGAGAGCTTCGTTCTGTTCAGACCCAGGGATATTGTTAGCGGCGACTTCTATTTTTTCAGCAAGCATGGCAGCCTGAGGATCATTGCCGCAGCCGATTGCACAGGGCATGGAATACCGGGCGCCCTTCTCAGCACAATCGGGTACGGAATAACAGATCAGGCTGTAAATGAAAAAGGGCTGACACACCCATCTGACATCATGGGCCATATTTACTCAAAAGTGCATAAATTCCTCAGGAGGGAAGAAGAACATGCCGACGTACCTGACGACATGGATCTTGCTGTCTGCGCACTTGACCTTGATACAAGGATCCTTCAATATGCAGGGGTAAACAATCCTATTTACAGGATCTCCAAGGGGGAGCTAACCGAGTACAAAGCCATCAATTCTGTTGATGGTTGTGTTGACGGGAGCGGATTTACCTATGAGAC
>JBLNAO010000338.1:0-5859 GCA_050259395.1 Chloroflexota bacterium | reverse complement strand
TATTTCCCTTGTTATCCATTTTTTTCATTTTGCAATTTCACCACATTTTATGATGCAAATTTGGCTCAGAGAAGGTGTGAATGTGTTATACAATTAGGATTTAATATTACATTATTTAATTTATGTAAATGCCTGTGATGCAATTTCATACGCGGTCCTTAATGATTGTAACATTCATAATCTCAATAAGTTTCAATTAAGAAACCTTAAATGAATGTGGGAATGTTATAAATAATATGAATAATAATGTAACCTCACTGAGGCTCATTCAGCCTAATTTTACATTTCTGTCAGGGAAGACTGATGCCGGATTCTCCTTATGAGGACAGACCAACCACTTATACCGAAATATGAATTTTCATATCGTTCATGATATAAAAGATATAGAGATTTATTATAGGAGATTGAATCCTGACATCCATGGTCTGCCTCTCTGCCATCCGGAAAAATTCGTTTTTATAATCTAACAACGACACCAATGGAACATGATGCTCTCCATATAATTCTGGCTGACGATGATGAGGATGATCGCCTTTTTTTCAAGGAAGCCCTGGAGGATATAAAGGTAAAGACCAGGGTAACACTTGTGAATGACGGGCTCCAGCTTATGAATTACCTCAACCAGGCCGATAAACAATTGCCCAATGTTGTGTTTCTTGATCTTAACATGCCGCTTAAAAACGGAATGGAATGCCTCATTGAAATAAGAAAGAACAACAAGCTCAAGGATCTTGCAGTTGCGATTTATTCAACATCTTCTTCAGAGGAATATATTGAGGAAGCATTCGTAAAAGGGGCAAACATCTACATAAGAAAACCTGATGATTTTGGCGAGCTTAAGCTTATTCTTGAACAGGTAATAAATCTCAACTGGCAATATCATACTTCCGGACTTAAAAAGGAAAACTTCCTGCTTAACATAAACGTAAGAAAAGGAGATGCGATTCCTAAAGCATAATCTGACTACAATCATATTAGTCTCTGTCCTTGTGCTCTCGATCTTCATGCTTCTTTTTGCTGCAAGCATTTCATACCGCCAGATCAGAACATTAAAGAAATCGCAGGAATCAGTTGTTCGTTCCTATAAAATTTACCTGGAGCTTGAACAGCTCAATACATATGCTGCCGATGCCGAAACCGGACAGAGAGGATTTCTTCTGACACGTGATTCAATTTTCCTTCACCCGTATTATGAAGCCCTGGAAAAGATCAAATGGTCATTTTCGAGGCTTGAGATGCTCACTGAAGATGATTACAGCCAGACACAGAGCCTCGACACACTCGTTTATCTTCTTAATCAACGGCTCAAATTCCTCGATCATGTTATGAGCAATGACGTCTTCATGGTTGAAAGCAATGACACTCTGCGTACGATGCTCCTGAAAGGACGGGAGATGATGGGTCTGGCGCTGACCCAGATAGATAAAATGGTTTTTAATGAACTCCAGATATTGAAGCAGAAGGAAAGCGAACATGAAGCCGATGTTAAGTTTTCACCCTTTACAATCTTATTTGTTGTATTGTTTTCGATAGTTGTTTTTGTTCTCGCCTTCACAAAGATCAACAAGGACCTGAAAGGAATGGGCAGGACCAACAATCAGCTGATGATCAACAATTCGATATTCGAGCATTCTGAACATATTGCCGACATAAGTCATTGGTACTGGGACATCAAGCAGAACAAGATGACATATTCTCTGAACCTGTATCATCTGCTTGGTTGCAAGTCATATGAGTTCGAACCAACTTTCGAAAATTTTCTGCAGTTTGTGCATCCTTCCGACAGGCATATTCTGCTTGAAAGTAAAAAAAAAATCCTTCGCGAAGTAACCCCCACGACAGCCCATTTCAGAGTAGTGAGAAGAGACGGGGAAGTACGCCATTTCAAATCCATAGGCAAGCTCATAACCGATAATTACGGAACCAGCTTCAGCATTGGCATACACGCCGATATTACGGATCAGTACAAAAAAGACATGCTCATAGGGGAGAAGCTTGCGGACCTTGAAAGATCGAACAAGCAGCTTTCAGCGTTCAGCCATATTGCTAGTCACGACCTACAGGAACCACTCAGGAAGGTGCAGACCTTCATCTCGAGGATAAAGGAGAACGATCTTAAGGCAATTCCTGATAATGTGAGGGATTACCTGCAGGGTATAAGGAAAGAGACTGTAAGAATGCAGAAATTCATTACCGACCTTCTTCTTTATTCGCGTGCAAGCAAGGCGGATAAGACGTTCGAAACCGCTGACCTGAACGATATTCTTGACAATTCCAAGAAAGAGCTGTCCCATCGCATAGAGGAGAAGAATGCGATAATAAATTCAGCATCAGATCTCCCCATCCTTAATGTAATACCGTTCCAGATTCAGCAGATTTTCAGCAATCTTATCTCCAATTCAATCAAATACAGCAAGGCTGAAGTTTCGCCTATGATTGATATTACAACAGAGGTGGTATCAGGAAGGCACGTTCCCGGGTTCACCGGGGATCCCGAAAGCAGGTTTCACAGAATAACTTTTTCAGATAACGGCATCGGTTTTGAACAACAGTATTCTGAAAAAATATTCACCTTGTTTTACAGGCTTCACAGCAACAAGGAATTCACCGGCACAGGAATAGGCCTGGCGATCTGCAAGATAATTGCTGAAAATCATAAAGGCTTCATTACTGCACAGGGAGAACCGGGCAAAGGTTCGGTATTCAATATCTTTCTTCCGTCAAAATAGGTTTTTCCTTCTTCTCGGCTTTCCTGTCCTCCTTGCATGGATCTTCTTTCCTGGCATGGTCTGCAGGTGCGACTTCACCCGAATGTTCGAGGGTAAATTGACGTGTGAATTCAGCGCCGAAAAATACAATCATTGACGAATACGATACCCACAGCAGGACAAGAATGATCGAGCCTGCAGCACCGAATGCAGAGGCGGGATTTGCTTTACCGAAGTACAGGCTCAGGGCAAATTTTCCGATTGTAAAGAGCAATGCCGTAACGAATGAACCTAACCACACATCCTTCCATTTAATCTTTGCATCAGGGAATATTTTCAGCATCAATGCAAAAAGAAGCGTGAGAAAACCGAGCGAGATCACAAAATTCAGGGCTGTAACAGCTATAACAAGGGTGTCAGAAAATTTACTTGAAAGCCAGCTGCCGAATGCTGTCAGCATTGTCGAAACAAGCAATGAGATCATCAGAAGGAAGGCTATGGAGAGTATCAGTCCAAAAGAAAACAGTCTAACCTTAAGCAATTGCAAAATGCTTGATTTTGAGGTATCTGCCTCCACTTCCCAAATAATATTAAGTGATTTCTGAAACTGGGCGAAAACACCCGTTGCCCCGATGAGAAGGGTAGCAATTCCCACAATTGCACCCCACATGGATGTGCTTTGGGTTGCGCTTTGCTGATTCGCTATTATATCCTTTATCTGACCAGCCGAATCTTTCCCCAGGGAAGAGGTTACCTGGTTCAGGATATGTTCATTTACAGCATCTCTGCCGAAGAATATACCGGCAAGAGTTATTATAAGAACAAATAAACCGGGAAGTGAGAAAATTGAATAGTATGCAATCACTGCACTCTGACGAAAAGGATCTTTGTCCATCCATTCCCTGTAAGAATGTTTTGTAATCTTCCAGAGTTTTAAATTTTTCATTCCCTTGTTTCCCATTCCCGGTTTATTTAGATCACACTTATTTACTAACCGTTATCTTTTTGTTTTGTTCTTAATGGATGGCTTCTGGTGTGGCATTTCCTCTGCCATTTCCATGCCGTAAGTCGACCACTGGTAAATGTTGTCGACAGGAGCATTTGCCTCATCGATAACTTTTTTACGCTCGGCGCTGAGTTGCCTGTTGTTCTTCTGGACCGATTTTTCAGTCCTGCTGGTCCCTGAAGTTGTTTCTTCTGTCAGCCCGATCGTATCGCGGACATGTTCAACTGGATTGTCGATATACCTCCACTCTTCGAGGAATTCAGGGCTTTGGCCCTCATTCCACGGTCCTCTGATCTCTTCATCGTTTGACATGTTGAAGTAAGAATTGCTGAAACGTGGATCGCTTTGCAGAACACCCGGAGGGAAGTTGCCCGGAATGCTGTTAAGAGCAGCTTCAAACATCTGGAAGTGAGCCACCTCACGCGTCATGAGGAATCTGAGTGTTTCTTTCACGAGCGGGTCGGGTGTGAACTTCATAAGATATTCATAAACAATCTTTGCGCGCGATTCTGCGGCTATGTCGGAACGAAGATCAACGCTCAGGTCTCCATTGGCGTTAATGTAAGAGCCTGTCCATGGAATTCCGTTGCTGTCGGTAAGGTTCGGACCACCACCTGTCAGAACAAAGAAATGAGGGTTAACAATGGCTTCGGTTATATACTCGTCTTTGGCAGATTTGCCATCGAGAAGTTTTGAAAGATCAGATTCATCGGCTGCATTCTTCAAATCACCACTGATACCGGTGAGCAGCATCTGGATGGTAGCGCCGACAATCTCGAGATGTGAGAATTCTTCAGTTGCTATGTCCATCAGCAGGTCGTACTTATCGGGAAAAGGTTTCCTGCAGCTGAACGCCTGAATAAAGTACTGAATGGCTGCCTTAAGTTCTCCATTGCCTCCACCGAACTGTTCCAGGAGCAACCTGGCAAATTTCGGATCCGGCTGGGAGACCCTTGCATTGAATTGCAAATCTTTTACGTGATAAAACATGGCATTATTTATTTAGTTAGAATTGATTAAGAAAAGAAATCCTGCCAGTGTGTTGTGCCTGACAGGATTGCTGTGTATTTTGATATTTGATCACAAAATGAATTAGATCGTTGATGTATTCATATCATTCTTTGCTTCATAAATCTTGGATTTGCCTTTGTCGAGCAGGTCGTGAGCTTCTCCTTTTACGTTTTCCTTTACATTTTCAAATTTCTGCTTCAGATTGTCTTTCAGCTCTTCTCCCCTCTGGGAGAGTCTTCTGCGGGTTTCCGTCCCTTTGTCAGGGGCGTATAAAATACCCATGGCAGCTCCTGCTGCAGCTCCTGCTGCGATACCTGCCACCAAACTCATGATCATTTTACTTGCTTTCATATTCTTCAAATTATTAATGTAGTTTTTGAAATTGGTTTCTTTCAGAATTGAAGTGATGTGCTTCCTCCCTCACTGGCTGCTTCAATATTTATAATGGATTCAGCCAAATCTGTAAGCTTCTGATCTGCTTCCTTCTCCTGTTCCAGAGTTTCCTCCAGAAGAGAAGCAGCCTCATATTCGCCAAGTATGTTGGCAAAAGCCCTCAGGGTTCCGTAGGTTGCTATTTCATAATGTTCGATCTTCTGAGCTGCTGCGATTATCCCCGCATCACGCACAGGACCTTCCTCAAGTTCATCGATGATGTCTTCAGCCTCCTCGATCAGCCCTTCCATTGCTTCACACTTTTCAGCTTCAGCCCGCAGATCGAGTATTTCAAAGACATTTTCAAGCCTGGTCACCTGTTGCATTGTCTCTTCAATATGTTCTGTGAGTGCATCGACAAGCTCCTGTGAATTGACTTTTTCAACAATGTCAGGCATTGCCCTGGTAATTGCCTTTTCTGCCCAATAGGCATCTTTTAACTGATCTTCAAGCAATTCACGAAGATCCGTTTCATTTTGTGATCTGTTTTTCATACTGTCCCTTTTTTAAATTAGTAATTCTCAATGCTTTCCTAATTCTTTTACAAAGTTTCAAATCATGAGGAATTAATGCATTACACAATTATTCCAATATCTTACATTATTACGCCCTTTGAACGCTCTGCAAAACGCAAAACTGTAAGAGTTTCAGAAAATTATGTAACTGCAGTCATAAAAGTGATCGTAATTTTGTCCGCAAAAA
>JBLNAO010000337.1:0-3179 GCA_050259395.1 Chloroflexota bacterium | reverse complement strand
ACCATCGATGCTTTCAACTCTGATCTATACATGAGAGATGAACAGGGAACTTGAAAAATACATACTCGATCACACTACACCTGAGGATCCATTGCTTGAGGAGCTGTACAGGCAGACCCACCTACGGTTTGTAAACCCGAACATGGTCTCAGGCCATCTCCAGGGGAAACTGCTGGAATTCATTTCAAGGATGATCAACCCGGCAAGTATTCTCGAAATCGGCACTTTCACGGGATATTCTGCCATCTGTCTTTCGAAAGGGCTGAAAGAAAGAGGCAGACTGATTACAATTGAAGCCAATGATGAGATAGCAACATTCACGAAGTCATATTTCGTGAAAGCGGGAGTAAGCGAAAAAATCGAACTGCTGAACGGCAGTGCCCTCGTGATCATTCCCGGATTGAATATTATGTTTGACCTTGTCTTCATCGATGCCGACAAGAGAGAGTATTGCGATTATTTCAGGCTCGTGATCGACAAAGTGAATCCGGGAGGATTCATCCTGGCCGATAACGTTCTCTGGGGCGGACAGGTTCTGGAGAAAAACACGAACGATCAGCAGGCAGCGGGGATCATTCAGTTCAACGAAATGATCAGAAAGGAGAAAAGAGTCGAGAAACTTATTCTTCCTGTGAGAGACGGCATTATGATAATGAGAAAATTATAAACTTTAGTCACTCTGATCACTCTAGTCACTTTAGTCACTCTAGTCACTTATTATTGGTATATTTTTTGATCATTACATGAAAACCATTCACATGAAAGCTCTTTTTTTCTTTTTTATAACACTCGTTTACGGTTTCAATGCTGCAGCCCAGGCAGACAGGGTAAACAAGCTGGAAAACATTGAACAGGGCCAGGGACAGCCTGCGCAGGGTTCAGGGCAACAAGCCATTCAGACGGCGACCGTGAAATCGGCTGCAAGGTTGTTCGAAGCTAAAAACGATCTTACCACTGTTATACTGATCATTCCATCAGGATCGAGGGTTACGGTGATTAATTCCGACAGCACTTATTACAGGGTGAAGTTTGAAGACAGCGAAGGTTATGTTCTTAGAAGCCAGGCTGTGATTGACGACAAACCGGTGATCGCTCAGGAACCCATGGAACTGGAGCCTCAGCCAAATGAAGGCGCCAGGCCTGTCCGGCAAAGCCAGATAAGCCGTTTCAGCTATCTTGAAAACAAATACGGGACAAGCACAGCCGCAAGGATCAATTCCGGGAAAATATGGAAAGGAATGAATGGTGAAATGGTCAAAGACAGCTGGGGGAACCCGAATAAGATCAACAGGGTAATAAATAACAATACCGTAAAAGAAGAGTGGACTTATAAGAGCACAGTCCTTTATTTCCAGAATAATAAGCTTGTCGAATGGGGACCTGTGAAATGAGGAATTTCCCCTTAGCGGAAGGGGCCTGCCAGGTAGAAAATTCGGTTTTTGATTTCCCGGATTGCAATTGAATCAATTCAGGAAAAATAAAAACATTTACGGGATTGTCTCGCCTGTCGGCTCGACGGACCCTTTAGGAGATGCTATCGAATAAACAGCGCCACTACGTGTCGCTATTTTTATTTGTGATAGTCCGATTCCATGTTACACGTGTCATCGTCCTATCACAAATAAAAATGGCCTCATTTTCATGAGGCCGTTTATTTGAGCGGGAGACGGGACTCGAACCCGCGACCCTAACCTTGGCAAGGTTATGCTCTACCAACTGAGCTACTCCCGCGATTTCGACGGCAAAAATAAGAATTTTTTTTATCCGCAATATGCCCTCTTTGAAAAATATTTTAATACTTTTCGACTTACAATTAATTTTAAACTGAATTTACATGAAAAGATCTTTTCCCTTCATCATTACACTGATGATGCTCGTTCTTTTCTCCTGCACCTCGAAGGAGCAAGAGACAACTATGAGCATACCGTTCGAGAAATACACCCTTCCGAATGGTCTTACGGTTATCCTTAACATCGACAAATCTGACCCGATTGCTGCGGTTGCAGTCTATTATCATGTCGGATCCAGCCGCGAAGTACCGGGCAAGACCGGGTTCGCCCATCTTTTTGAACACATGATGTTCCAGAGATCAGAGAACGTCGGTGAAGACCAGCTCTTCAGGAACATCCAGGGCGCCGGCGGAACACTGAACGGCAGCACCAGCCAGGACAGGACAAACTATTACGAAGTGATTCCGAAAAATGCACTTGAAATGTCTCTCTGGATGGAAGCCGACAGGATGGGTTATCTTACCAATACGGTCACCAAAAAGGCGCTTGTCAACCAGATCAACGTCGTTCAGAATGAGAAACGGCAGAGCTATGACAATGCACCTTATGGATTCAGCCAGGCGATAACTGCAAAAAACCTGTACCCGAAAGGACATCCATACAGCTGGACTGTAATCGGTGAAATGGAAGATCTCGCAAGTGCCTCCGTGGAGGATGTAAGGGCATTTCATAAGAAATATTACGCACCTAATAATGCTACCCTGGCAATTTCAGGCGACATCAACCCTGCAGAAGTCAAGGCTCTCGTTGAAAAATATTTTGGAGAAATTCCATCAGGTGAACCTATCGAAAAGAGAGGCGCTGTTCCGGCTTCACTCGAAAAAACAATAAGATTGTACCATGAAGATAATTTTGCAAAGGCGCCTCAGCTTACTTTGAACTTCCCCACTGTGGAACAGTATTCAAAAGACTCGTATGCCCTGAGTTTCCTCGGTGAGATTCTCGGAAACACCAAAAAAGCGCCTCTCTACAAAGTGCTTGTTGAAGAGAAGAAACTCACATCGAGAGTAATGACGGGCAACCGCGCCCAGGAACTTGCTGGAAGCTTCATGATATCGGTGGCAGCCAACCCCGGCGTAAACCTGACAGAAGTTGAAAAGGCCATTTTTGAAGGGCTTGCACGTTTCGAACAGGAAGGTTTCACTGAAGAGGATCTCACCAGGATCAAAGCGAGTTATGAGACACGTTTTTATAACACATTCTCGAGCATACAGGGAAAAGCATTCAGGCTTGCAGAATACCAGATTTATGCCGGCGACCCTGATTTTTACAAAAAGGAAATTGCAGCAATACAGTCAGTTACAATGGATGATGTGAAGGCTGCTTATGAAAAGTACATAAAAGGCAAAAGCTTCCTTGAGACTTCATTTGTCCCGAAAGGTCAGCTGA
>JBLNAO010000336.1:0-3796 GCA_050259395.1 Chloroflexota bacterium | reverse complement strand
CGGAGATCATTTTACCAATCGATTCCCCATAACCAAGGTTCTCAAATGCTCCGATGCATAAGGCCAGGTTGATATAGAAACCTGTTTCCTCCCAGATGCCGAATTGCCCGTCCTTTAGATTCTCCTTCACATCCTCGCTCGATTGTCCCAGGAAGGCGAATTCCCAGTCATGAATTATCCCGGCCCCGTTTGTCGCCAGGTGTGTTATCCATCCTTCTTCCAGAAGCCGTAACAAAACAGGAGCGAGGCCGTTCTTGATGGTGTGAGCTCCAAACGCAAGCATGACGGAACTTTTATTATTCCTTGCCATCTTTATTCTGGAGGCTGTGTTTCTTATGAGCTCAAGATCTTTTTCAGAAAGATGCACCGGTTTTTGATCAGGAGCGATGTTGTCGCGGATGATCTCAACCTTGTTCCTGCGTTCAGCAAGCTTTTTAAAGTGAAGCTTATCCCTGTCAAATTTAGGGTGAGGCATATCTAGATGTTTAGCAATTTCAGAACTGCATCATACTGCGAAAAATCCGGAACAATAACGTCAGAGCCTGCCTTGATAAGCCTTTCACGCTTATGCAGGTTGAGTCCGAATCTTCTTATCTCATCACTTGCGACACCGATTGTAAGGCCGCCTCTTTTCTTTGTTTCCCTTATTTCAACCGGTCCATCGCCAAAGGTTATCACAGTTCCTGAAGACTGTTTTCCTATGGTATCGAGAATTTGATCAAGTACGATCTTCTTGGCATCTTTTGTAACATCTCCAACGGATCCGAAAATCCTGCCTTCAAAGAGATGGTCATAACCAAGCGCCTCCGCTTCGCTTATAACATCTTCAACATCGGTTCCGCTTGCCAGATACATCTTTATGCCTTTGTCATGGATCATTTCCAAAAATCTTACTGCATTCTTCAGGGTCAGATCTTCAATTGCCAGGTCCCCTTTCTTAAACTTCTTTTTTCTCTCACGAACCATCTGCAGAAGTTCGTCATTGTACATTTTCTTGTAGCCTGCAGCGTCGAGAATCTTTTTCTCCGGCACAAAACCGAACTCCTTTATTATACCGATAAGGCCATGCATCTGAACGAGCGTCTGGATGCCAGTTGTTGTATCAATGAATTCGTCGACTCTTTTCCTGATTGCCATGAATGTTGATTCACCGGTTTCAGCGAATCTTTCGCCGAGAACAGCTTTGATCATCATGGGAGCCATTATCTTTTCCCAGCCCTGGCGCAGGGTTGATATTGTTCCGTCGTGATCGAAGATTGCATGACTGATCCTGGGCTTGTCATGCCATTTTCTGATTAATTCGATCTCTGTATTTTCAAGATATATTGCTTTTCCTGGATCTTCTGCCAGGTCAGGCTCGAAGATGAAATCAGGGTCATGTCCGATTGTCATTATCTCTGAAGGTGTTGCAGTGCCTGTCTGAAATAATTTTTGAACAGTTACCCCTGCAACTAATGTTCCGAGCGCAGCAGCTTCTTCGATAGGGTAACCGGCAGCCATGGCAGAAGCAGCTCCCGACAGGTAGCTGTCGCCTGCCCCTACTGTATCTGTCTTGTTGAGAATAAGAAGTCCGGGTATTTCCCTGATTCCATCTTTATCAACTGTTATGGAACCTTTTGCACCTCTTGTTATGAATAATGGTCTGCCAAATTTTCTATATAGCTCATCACCGGCTTCCTTAAGCTCCTGAATTTTTATTGGCTCATCCGGTTTCCTGGTCTTCCCAATTAAACGGAGCGCTTCTGTATCATTCATCTTGCGGATGGTTCCTGTATAAAAATCATTGAAGCTCCGGCTGTCTGTGATAAACAGTTTACCCCGAAAAGAACCAACCACTTCAACAAGCTTTTTCCTGAAATATTCAGTGTTTATACCTGAGGGGACCTGCTGGTTGATAATGACGAGATCAAGACCGGGAATCGTTTTCACAAGTTTTCCGATAAGCAGATCGGCTGTTTTCTCCGATAACCTGTTGAAGTTGCCGAAATCAATCCTGTTAAGTTCATTCCCCCCGATGTATGGCTTTGAATAAGTATGCGTCTGCCATTCCTTTTCCTGGTGAACCAGGTTCTCTGTCTGAATCCCTGTTTCTTTCAAAATGCGCACCATCTCCGTTCCGAATGGATCATTGCCGATAACACCGAATGCATGCACTTCGCTGACACCGAGAGCTGTAAGGTTGGCCGTGACATTACCGGCCCCTCCCGGTGAATAACGCTGCAAAGAAACCGGGTGTGTGGCCTTGCCAGTTTCAACAGAAATCTCGCTCGTCGATTCATCTATCATCCAGTAAGCGTCGAGGCAAAAGTCACCGACAACGGCAATCTTCACCCTGCTGATATCGTTCAAAGTCTTCAGAAGCTTGATCTTGTCCATACCTGGTAAAAGCTTGTTATGAGTTATTCTTCCAGAAGGTTAACCTCGGTTATTTCTCCTGTTTTGTCATTGATCCTCAATGTTTTTATTTCATTGGGTCGGAATTTCATTTCATGTTTCTTCCCGGGTAAGGCAAGATCAAGTGAAGCTGTAACCGGTGTACCCGTAAGCTCGACGCAACGCACGATAATGTCTCTTCCGAATTCGGCCTGCTTCACTGCGGAAACAATCACATTGGGTGAATTAATGGACAGGAATGATCCGGATTTTGACATTTTGCCGCCGTGAATTCCCTGATAGATCGCAAGGGACGGGGAAGTGAATTCTTCGGCAATCTGAGGGATCCTGTTTTCCTTCCAGCTGCCTCTATGAGGAACCAGCAGCATCCTGAATTTCTGAATCCCCTGGTCCATCCAGATATGTTCAGCCTTCATATCGAGAACCCGTGGGTTATGATGTGCATAAACAGCAGCACGGGCCACCGAGATCCTCATATCGTTTCCATGTACGCTGTATCCGTATTTTGCATCGTTTAACACTGTAAGTCCTGAATCCTGGCCTTCACGACTACCTGAAAGGTCGATCCATCTTTGTCCCGGATCTTCATCCCCGTTCGTCGATCGTTCGATGAATCCATATGCATTTTCATATGTGGCAACGGGCGACTGTACATCGACAGGGAACGAGAACTTCAGCATTTTAAGATGCTCCTTCCAGTCGAGAACCACATCTCCGGAAACCTGGTTTGTGCCTGCGCACAGCGACCAGTCAATTGTAAGACTGGATTCGCCATATTTTGAAACGGATCTGATTGTGCCGCGAAGAGGACCATTTTCGAGTATCCTCAACGAAGTGTTCATGAATGAACCGATTATTTTGGAGAAGGATTTTACATCATGACTCCATGTGTCGCTCGGATCATCAATTATATGCGCCCTGCAACCCCCTTCCTTCCCTGAGAAGATCTCCTGTCCTGTCGATTTGTCGAAAATACTTACGCCGGACGGAAGTACTTTAAGCCTGATAAATTCATTCTCTATGGAGTCTTCAGTAACCCTGACTGGATTTTGCAGTGTTGCTGATTCACCGTCAAAAAGTCTTATTTGCCTGTATCCGAATGCCGGGATTGCCGTTTGTACAACCAGCTTTTTCCTGCTTCCTGTTTCGGTTGAGGCAGCTGTCCATTGATGGGCAAGGGGAGATCCTTTTTCATCTTCAACCCTCGAGGATTTATGATTGGTTCCCCAGTTGAAATCGTAGGAGATCAGGCTCTTTACTTCCCATGCATGAGGATTGAAAACAAGAATGTACTGTGAGGAAGGATCCTCAGCTGCAATTTGCCATTCAAGCTTTTGCAGGGCTGTAAAAGCAGTCTGATTGGCTATCTGCAGGGCATAACCATATCCTTCTTTTGCTGTTT
>JBLNAO010000335.1:0-4121 GCA_050259395.1 Chloroflexota bacterium | reverse complement strand
GTCTGAGGGTGAGTTTATGTTTATTGTTGAAAAATCTCAACCAAGGACCACTTTTTTTGTTTTGTATTAAACAAAACGTGGAATATGAAAAAGCTGATCCTTATAAGATTATCGTTGCTGACAGCACTTGCAGTTGTTCTTACGACATGCGCTGTTAATCCTGTAACAGGAAAGCGTCAGATGATGCTTATCTCTGAAGAACAGGAAATGCAGATGGGGAAAGAATATGATCCGCAGATCATAGCTCAGTTTGGAGAGTACAAGAATGATGCGATGCTCGCATTCATTAATCAGCGGGCTGCTGAAATTGCGAAAATATCACACAGGCCGAATATTGAATGGCATGTCAGGATCCTCGATTCACCGGTTGTCAATGCATTTGCCGTCCCGGGTGGCTACGTGTACTTCACCAGAGGAATTCTGACACATTTCAGCGATGAGGCAGAACTCGTCGGTGTTCTTGGCCACGAGATGGGCCATGTAACGGCAAGGCATTCGGTAAGCCAGCAGAGCAAACAGCAATTATCCCAGTTGCTGCTTGTGGGGGGAATGATCGCATCTCCGAAATTTGCCCAATACGGGCAGGAGGCGATGCAGGCGATGCAACTGATGTTCCTTAAGTTCAGCCGCGATGATGAAAGGGAAGCTGACAGGCTGGGTGTGCAGTATATGTCGCTTATTGATTACGATGGTAACCGCATGGCTGAATTTTTCAACGTTTTGAACAAGATGAACCCCCCGGATGAACAGGGTGGCGTTCCCACATTCCTTTCAACTCACCCGAATCCGGGCGACAGGAATACCACGGTACGAAAACTTACTGAGTTCTGGAAGGACAGCCTTCATCGCACAGAATGGAAAGTCAACTCGGATAGTTACCTGAAAATGATCGACGGAATGGTATATGGCGAAGATCCGCGTCAGGGTTATACTGAAGGGAATGTTTTTTATCATCCCGGGCTGAAGTTTAAATTCACGTATCCTTCCGGATGGCAGTTTCAAAATTCGCCGGCTCAGGTGGCAACGGCACCAAAAGACGGGAAAGCCCTGATTATATTCACACTTGCCCAGCAAAAATCGCTTGAGGAGGCTGCGCAGGCAACAATGAAACAATACAGCCTTACTGCATCGGACAGTAAAAGCATCAAAGTCAATGGGTTGCCCGCCCTTGCGGTACTGTCGCAGCAGGTCCAGCAAGATCAGTCGACCGGGCAGCAGCAGGCGAACCAGATACTTTCATACTTTATTGATTACGGAGGGAATATCTATGTTTTCCATGGTGTTTCGACCATTCAGGATTTCAAGTCATATCAGCCCGCAATTGAATCGACCCTGTCGAGCTTTGCCCCATTGAATGACCCGGCAAAGCTGAATGTCAAACCAAAAAAGATAATAGTTAAGCCTGCCACGAATGGCGGCCAGGTAAGCCAGGTGCTTGCAGGCATGGGTGTTCCGCAGGATCAGCTTAAGGAGGTGGCATTACTCAACGATATGGAGCTCAAAGACAATATTCCTGCCGGGAAGCTGGTGAAAATCATCGGGGAATAAAAGTCCTGGAATCTTCTATTCCCTGAGTCTCTTAAGTCGCTTGAGTCTCACTCAAACAGACCTCCCAGTAGGGAGCCTGACTCCTTTCCGCGGTTTCTTCCGAACGGGGAAAGCGCCCGTACAAGCTTGCGGATTGGCATCGATTGCAGCCATACCCTGCCGGTGCCTCTCATCGTTGCAAGGAAGAGTCCTTCTCCGCCAAAGACCATTGACTTAAGGCTTCCGGAAGCTTCTATATCAAAGTCAAGCGACGGTTCGAATGCGACCACGCACCCGGTATCGATCCGTAAAAGGTCATTGTTAAGCTGCTTTTCGATGACTGTTCCGCCTGCATGAATGAAAGCCTTACCATCACCTTCGAGCTTCTGGAGGATAAATCCTTCTCCTCCGAAGATGCCTGCACCGAGTCTCCTGTTCAGGGTGATTGACAGCCTTGTACCGTAAGCGGCGCACAGGAAGCCGTCCTTCTGTACCATTATAGAATTTCTCAGCTCGCGAAGATCCAGGGGAACGATTGTCCCGGGATATGGAGCAGCAAATGAGATCTTCTTTTTGCCGTATCCCCTGTTTGTGAAATGAGTTATGAATAGCGATTCTCCTGTCAGCAGCCTCGACCCGGCTTCAAACAATTTGCCCATAACTCCCTGATCGGGACGTGAGCCATCACCCATGCGAGTTTCAAAGGTTATTCCATCTTCCATGTAAACCATTGAGCCGGCTTCGGCTATAACAGTTTCGTTTGGATCGAGCTCGACCTCTACAAACTGGATGTCGTCGCCAAATATCTTATAGTCTATTTCATGTGATGCCATGGCATTATTTTTAATACAAATGTAATCAAAAGACAAGTAATTTCAGAAATCGCGGATATTCAACGATTAAACATTGGATCGATTTTAATGTTTGTTTATCATCATCATACCTGTTCGATACCTTTCAGCGATCATGATAAGAATAAGGAGGATTTATGATCCTGCAGCAGAAGCTGAACACTACAAGGTGTACATCGACAGATTGTGGCCAAGAGGGATCTCAAAGGAAAATGCAGGCTGGGATGAATGGGTCAGGGAAATATCGCCTGGCAACGAACTTCGGAAGTGGTTTAACCATGATCCTGAAAAATGGGCTGAATTCAAACGCCGGTATAGAAAGGAATTAGTGCAGAAGCAGGACATTCTGCAAAAGCTTAAAAATCTTGAAAAGAAGCATGGGACACTGACCCTGCTGTATTCATCACGCGAGGAAAAATATAACAACGCTGTTGCGCTTAAAGAGATACTTGATAAATCTATCCCGGGAATTCCTTAATTACGTTAAAAATTCCGTTGATAAGCATCTGAATGGCAATCACCGCCAGGATGAGACCCATTATTCTTGATATGGCCTTGATGATCGCCGGCTTTAACCGTTCCGCAATTCTCTTGCTGAGTACAAACATCAGGTAAGTAATCGCACAGACAAAAGCAAATACAATTATAATCAGTACAGTATTGATAAAGCTGTTGCCCTGGCCTACAAAGTTCATTGCGGTCGAAATGGTTCCTGGTCCGGCAAGCAGGGGGATGCCCAATGGAGAAACAGCCATATCGTCAAAAGTGGCCATAGCGTCTTTTGTGCTTGTTTTTTGTGTCTTGGCCTGTTTCCCCTGGAGCAGGTCATATCCGATAAAGAACACGATTATTCCGCCTGTGATCTGAAAAGCCGGAAGTGTAATATTGAACAATCTGAATATCAGGTGACCGAACAGGCTGAATACTGTGATGATAATGAATGCCACTGTGACAGCTCTTAAGGCCACCCTTTTAATAACTTTGCGGTCTACATCTCCCACCATCGTTAAGAATACCGGTGTATTCCCGATTGGGTTCAGGATGGCAACAAAACCTACGAAAACCGTTGTAATAAATAAGGAAAAATTCGGTATGGAATCCATAGGGATGAATTATTTTCCTCAAATATATGCAGATCTCACGATCTGATACAGCCATTTACACTGAATTCCACATTTGAGCTTGTTCGCACTGATCTTTATTAAAAACAACAAACGATCATGGTGTCTGATTGAATTTCTAATTCCACCTGTCTATCTTCCGATTTTTTTGTACTATATTTGCCGCAACCCGTAAAAGGGAAGTAAGGGTTGTTAGCTGTCAATCACTCTCCTTCGCAATTATCTGATAATTAGTTAATTACAACGAAATCAGAATTTTTAATTCCTGATTATGTACCTTTTTAAGCCTTTTTCACCATGTTTTTGATGTTATTTTCAGTGTTTAAAAAGGTACATTTTCAATAGTGGTGATTTTACTATAAAAAACATCAAAAGGATCTCTCCGAAATAATTCACATTTCAACTCTAAATGCCTTTTGTAAAATTTTATAATTTTTTATAAAAAAATTTATAAAAGACTTTTTGTAAAAGGCAATTTCATTTTTGGGAAATTTTTTATTTTCTCATTATGCTGAAGAAAGCGGTTTATCTAGGTATTTATAATAAAACATACTGACAAACCATGCACAATAAAAAGATGCCCTTTTTGCCGCACCTTCCCTCCCCAGGGGCGGAGACGGAG
>JBLNAO010000334.1:0-5083 GCA_050259395.1 Chloroflexota bacterium | reverse complement strand
GTCGCCTCGTGGGTTGCTCTTCGGATGAAGAGCCTGGCGCGAAGACCACGATTTTTTCGCAAAACGTAATCCCAAATCAGTTAGTTAGCAACCGGAGTGCGGAGTTCATCCGTCGCTTCTTCCCTCTAACGACTATCGACTCCTGGAATGATTGGAAATGGCAGCTTCGCAATGCTATAACAGGCATCGAAGATCTGAAGAAAATCATGAAATTATCCGACAAGGAGATCATGGCGATCAATAACCTGAAAGGCCGTCTTCCTTTAAGGATAACACCTTATTTTGCTTCATTGATTTACGACACCAAAACTTCGCATCCGTTACGTCGAAATGTAATTCCCGTTGTTGAAGAATTAATCGAGACCAGCAGTGAGCAGTCTGATCCTCTTCACGAGAAATCATTCTCTCCTGTCAAAGGTATCGTACACAGATATCCCGACCGGGTTCTCTTCACAGTTACCCAGGTCTGTTCAAATTATTGCAGGTATTGCACCCGTTCCCATTCAGTCGGAAAACTGGATAAGCTCGGAAGGCAGGATTTTGAAAAAGCGTTTAGCTATATTGCAGCGCACAAGGAAGTTAGAGACGTCCTCATCAGCGGTGGTGACCCACTTACGCTTACAGACGAGACTCTCGATTTCATCCTTTCAAATATCCGTGCCATCGAACATGTCGAGATAATCAGGATCGGCACAAGAGTACCTGTCGTTCTTCCCCAGCGTATTACTGATAACCTGGTCAGTGTGCTGAGGAAATATCATCCGCTTCTTCTCAGCCTGCATTTCTCGCATCCTGATGAGATAACGGAAGAGTGCGCTAAAGCATGCAATAAACTTGCTGACGGAGGATTTCCTCTCGGAAGCCAGACAGTTCTTCTCAAAGGCATCAACGACAATGTGCCTGTAATGAAGGAGCTGATGCATCGCCTGCTTAAAATAAGAGTAAGGCCATATTACCTGTACCAGTGCGACCTGATCCCGGGCTCGGGACATTTCAGGACAACAGTTAAGAAAGGCATTGAAATAATAAAAGGGCTCAGAGGCTTCACCAGCGGGTATGCCGTTCCGACCTTTGTTGTCGACGCCCCCGGCGGCGGTGGCAAGATCCCCCTTCTGCCCGACTACGTTGTGGAACACACCGACGAAAGGATTGTGCTGCGCAACTACAAGGGAGTTATTTGTGAATATCCTGAAAAATAAACCGTTAATGAAATTTGGTTTGACATACGACCTGCGGTCATGGTATCTTGACCGCGGGTTTTCTATGGAAGATACCGCGGAATTCGACAAACAGGAGACGGTCGATGCAATCGACAATGCGCTGAAGGAGATGGGCCACGAAACAGAACCCATAGGCAATGCTTTTCAGCTGATCGAAACTCTTGCTGCGGGAAAGAAATGGGACATTGTTTTCAATATCGCCGAAGGTCTGTACGGTGATGGAAGGGAATCTGTCGTGCCTGCCATACTCGATCAGTATAAAATACCGTATGTCTTCAGCGGACCCGTGATAATGGGCGTGTCGCTGAACAAGCACATGGCCAAGCTGATGGTCGCAGCTGCTGGTGTACCGGTAAGTCCGGGCTGCATCATAACCGAAGAATCTGAAATTGCGAATGTAAAACTTGAGTACCCTCTGTTTATCAAACCTGTTTCTGAAGGAACGGGAAAAGGGATCACCAGGAAGAGCCTCGTAAAATCACCTGCTGAGATGAAGGAAATGGCAGAATGGATACTTAAGGAATTTCATCAGCCTGCCCTTGTCGAGGAATATCTTCCCGGAAGGGAATTTACACTCGGCGTTACCGGCAATGGAAATGAGACAGAAGTAATCGGAGGGATGGAAGTTATATGTGCCGATAATCTACCTTACTCTGTCGAGGTGAAAGAGAACTACCAGAATTTCTGCACCTATAAACCTCTTAGTGAAGAAATCGTCGAAGAATGCAAGTCTGTTACACTAAAAGCCTGGAAAGCCCTTGGCGCTGTCGACGGCGGGAGAATAGACCTGAAAGCCGACAGGAACGGGAAATTATGCTTTATTGAAGCAAATCCGCTTGCAGGGCTGAATCCTGTCCATTCCGATCTTCCAATACTTGCACGTTTTTACGGGATTCAATATCAGAAACTGATGGAGATGATCGTGGGCGCTGCAGTAAAAAGGATCTTTGGATGATTTGTAGTGAATTTACTGAAGAATTTTCCAAAAAAAGATATTTTTGTTTGCGGAACCGTTGCACATCAACGGTTTTCCATGTTTATTTACATTAGTTGTCGGGACATTTTCCGGCAACAAGAATCCTGAAAAATGAAAAACTGTTGCATCATCTACAATGAACCATCAGCCGGCGCCCTGGCCGATGAACTCGATGTTCTCGATCAGGTCCAGCACATTGAAAATCACCTGATTGAGCTGGGGATAAATGTGAAACGCAAAGGCATTACGGACAGGTTTATGGATGAGATAGCGGTCCTTGCGGCCGAAAAATATGACTTCGTTTTTAACCTTGTTGAATCCATCAAAAACAAAGGCGAGTTGAATTATTTTATCCCGGCAGTTCTTAACCTCTATTCGATACCTTATTCCGGCAATCCTCTTGAAGCAATGTTCATCACAACGAATAAAATGCTGGCCGGAACAACAATGACAAAAGCCGGCATATGCCACCCTTTGTCATTTAAGGTGTCTGATTGGAAGGAACTGATTCCCGGAAGAAAATATATAGTGAAGCCAATATGGGAAGATGGTTCTCTGGGCATCACATCCGAATCGGTTTTTACCTGCAGACCCGGTTTCGAACAGAAGCTTGAAGGGCTCGACGACTCTCACTGGTTTATCCAGGATTTCATAGATGGACGCGAGTTCAACATGAGCGTGCTCGGAGGTTCAAATGGTCCTGAAGTTATGCCGCCTGCCGAAATAGTATTTGTCGGATACGACGAAAACAGGCCTAAAATTATTGACTTTAAGGCCAAATGGGAAATGGATAGTTTCGAATATATAAACACACCCAGGGAATTTCCCGAAATAGATAAAACTCTCGGGAAGAAGCTCAAAGAAACGGCAATCGACTGCTGGAATCTCTTCGGACTGAAAGGTTATGCACGTGTAGATGTAAGAGCCGATTCAGACAACAATGTTTATGTCATCGAAGTAAATGCAAATCCATGCATCTCCCCGGATGGAGGCTATGTAGCCGCTACAAAAAAAGGAGGATACAAATTCACCGAAGTGCTTGAACGGATTCTGGAAGATCTTAACAGATAGTAATGAAAGGACTGTATACAATCCTTCTCCTGACGATGTCCAATACTTTCATGACCATTGCATGGTACGGGCATCTGAAGCTTAAGACAATGAGCAGGTTTGAAAGCATCAGTCTTTTTGCGGTAATACTGCTGAGCTGGGGAGTTGCATTTTTCGAATATACATTGCAGGTGCCAGCAAACAGGATAGGTTTTCGCGAAACAGGCGGGCCATTTTCACTTATTGAGCTTAAGGTTATCCAGGAAGTAATTTCAATAATGGTGTTCACAATATTTACACTGATCGTTTTCAGAAGCGAGCAGTTCAGGATGAATCACCTGATCGGTTTCGCATTCCTGATACTTGCAGTGTATTTCATTTTCAAGAAATAATTACTTTATCAGCATCGAGCTGTAATAACGCGGATCTCCCGTAACTTCTTCGCCCAGCCAATCGGGTTTTTCGAAAACATCATGCTCTGATTCCAGTTCTATTTCAGCAATTGTAAGGCCCTCATTTTTATCATGAAACACATCGACCTCAAACTTGTGTTTTCCCCACGGTATGATATGCCTTGTTTTAATAACCCTTCCCGGCAGGCATATGTCCATCAGTTCCCGTGCATCTTCGACAGGTATCCTGAATTCCCATTCCCCTCGGGCCAGCATTCCAATATTTCTCGGACTCTTGACAGTTATATATCCGTCATCATCAGTAATCCTGATCCTGATTGTCTTCATCGGGTCAACTGAAAGATAACCCTGGGTTATGTTGATCTCTTTGACAACATACTTCCTGAAGTCCCCCTTAACCAGATATTTTCTTTCCGTTTCAGTTGCCATGACACCATGTATTGTAATTCCAAGTTAACATTTTCAAGCGAGTATAGTTGTAAATAGCCATAAAATGAGCATTTTAATTAGTCATTAACAATTTTCAGGATTTTGGTTATTTTTTTCTAAAATATTAGGTGCTTGTCAAAATATTTACTAATTTTCGTATTACACAAGTTAAGAAAAAATAGCATTAATGGTTAGTTTCGAAGTAGTTTTAGATTAGGTAGTGTGGGTGAAAACAGAGTGTGGGCTGTCCGTTCAGGCAGCCCTTTTTTTTTATCATTTTTGCAGAAAAGAATTATATTCGGTAAAGCAAAAAATCATGGAGGTCAAAATTGACAGCAGCTGGAAATCGGTCCTTAATGACGAGTTTGAGAAAGAATATTTCAAAAAGCTTGCTGATTTTGTCAAATCCGAATACAGATGCGGAACAGTTTTCCCACCGGGTGCTTTGATTTTCAATGCATTTAACCTGTGCCCCTTTGAAAAGGTCAAAGCTGTGATAGTCGGTCAGGATCCTTATCATGGCCCGGGACAGGCTCACGGACTTTGTTTCTCTGTCAGGGAAGGAGTAGATTACCCTCCGAGCCTTCTGAATATATTCAAGGAAATCAATTCTGATCTGGGGGAAAAGCCGCTTTCTGGAAATCTTGAACGCTGGGCTTCACAGGGCGTTCTGCTCCTGAATGCCACGCTGACAGTGAAAGCTCACATGGCAGGTTCCCACCAGAGAAAAGGCTGGGAAGAATTTACCGACAATGTGATAAATGTGCTTAATAGAGATAAGAAGAACCTGGTCTTCTTCCTATGGGGTGCCTATGCCCAGAAAAAATGTGAAACTATTGACAGGACTAAACATCTTGTTCTTGAATCGGTTCACCCCTCCCCGCTTTCAGCATCAAGAGGATTCTTTGGCAACCGGCATTTCAGCAGGTGCAATGAATACCTGAAGGCCCATGGCATAGAGCCGGTTGACTGGAGATGATTGGAACTGAAGCAAC
>JBLNAO010000333.1:0-6007 GCA_050259395.1 Chloroflexota bacterium | reverse complement strand
AAAGGCCGCGGATCAACAAGCTCTGAGGCGCCGAATTTTCTTGCGGCAACAACGCCCGCGCCGATCTTCATTTCACCATGTGTGAGTGTCGGTCCGTCTTCTACAACGAGCACCCTTTTGCCCCTTATCAGTTCAGGATTGTCCACTCTTATGGGTGAAGCGCCGTCGATGACAACAGCTTTCGGATTGACTTTTTCGATGCTTTCCCTAACCTCCTGGATCGCTCCCGGGGCCGATGTATCGATCTTATTTATGATTACAACATCAGCGATTCTCAATGTAACCTCACCCGGGTAATACCTCAGCTCGTGACCTGCCCTGTGAGGATCGGTGACAGTTATCATCAGGTCGGGTTTGTAAAACGGGAAATCGTTATTTCCGCCATCCCATATTATGACATCGCATCCGGAAGGATCTTTCTCTGCTTCCCTGAGGATAGCCTCGTAATCGACCCCCGCATAGATAACATTTCCTCTCACCACATGGGGTTCGTACTCCTCCATCTCTTCAACGGTGCATTTGTGCTTCTTAAGATCCCCGACGGTGGCAAACCTCTGAACCTTCTGTTCGTTGAGATCTCCGTATGGCATGGGGTGTCTTACGGCAACCACCTTGAGACCTTTCTGCATGAGGATCTCGATAACTCTTCTCGATGTCTGGCTCTTTCCGCAACCCGTTCTTATGGCCCCGACAGCTATCATCGGCTTTGTACTCTTTATCATGGTGTCTTTCAATCCAAGCAGAACGAAGTTGGCACCGGCAGAATTTACAATGGCGCTAACGGCCATCACTTTCTGATAAGTCACGTCACTGTATGAAAACACGCAGTCATCCACATTATGATCCGTAATCAGGCGCGGAAGATCAGCTTCATTATATATAGGTATGCCGTTCGGGTAAAGCTTGCCCGCGAGCTCTTTCGGATATTTTCTTCCGGCTATATCGGGAATCTGCGCAGCTGTGAAAGCAACGACATTGTATGATTCGTTATCCCTGTAGTATGTGTTGAAGTTGTGGAAATCGCGGCCTGCCGCACCTATTATGATGACATTTTTCCTGATCATAAAACCCTCCTGATAGTTGATGAATTGTTAATGATTTTGTTGTTTTGAATAAAACATCAAATTTATAATTTGCATACCGGAATTCCGCACATTTTCTGGCAAATTCTTTGTACTATTATATTCAGTTTATGAATGTATTGGCCCATATATATCTTTCTGGTGATTCGGACAAGATAATCATTGGCAATTACATAGGCGACTATGTCAAGGGCCGTGATTACCTGAAGTACCCGGAACCGATCCGCAAGGGCATAATACTTCACAGGCATATCGACGGATTCACCGACAGGCACCCGGTAGTTCACAGGAGTAAAATCTTCTTTTCAAAAAAATATCATAAGTATTCCGGCGTAATTACCGACATTCTTTATGATCATTTTCTAACGAAGGAATGGGATTTTTTTTCGAGAAGACCCCTGGAGAGCGTCACCTACAACTTCTACAGGGCTTTAGTGAACAACTACGAAATAATGCCGGAAAACGTAAGGGAGATGATGCCTTTCTTCATTATAAACAACTGGATAGAGTCATATCAGACTATAAACGGAATCAGGCATGTGCTCCGGACATTGAGCAAGCGGTCGACACTTCCGAATGAAACGCGCTTCGCAATACGGGCGCTGAAGAAAAACTACTACTCTCTCCAGGATGACTTCATGGAATTCTTCCCTCAGCTTATCGATTATGTCGAAAAGGAATTCGGGATAGAGATCTCGCACAGGATAACGATTCCTTTCTAAGTGCCTAGAGTGCCTAAAGTGCCTAAAGTATTTAGAGTACTTAAAACTCTACAGACTCTAGTGCACTCTAGCGCACTCTAGCGCACTTATATCAGATACTCCGACCTGCTCGCATCGAGCCTGAGGAAGATGAACAGTAATATCGTGAAACCCCAGAGCGAGCTTCCCCCATAGCTGAGGAAAGGCAAAGGAATACCTATAACCGGGACGATACCTATGGCCATACCTATATTAATGAAGACGTGTATGAATAATATCGATGCCACGCAGTAGCCATAAATCCGCGAAAAGGCAGACCGCTGCCGTTCTGCAAGGAAAATAAGCCTCAGCATGAGGGTCAGGTACAGGCCGATCACAACAAAAGATCCGATGAATCCCCATTCCTCCCCCACCGTACAGAAGATGAAATCGGAGCTCTGTTTCGGGACAAACTTGAATTTTGTCTGGGTTCCCTGGAGAAATCCTTTTCCCGAGAATCCTCCGGAGCCTATCGAGATGAGTGACTGATTCAGATTATAACCGGTGCCGTGAAGGTCTTTTTCCGTCCCGAGGATGATATCTATCCTCTCCTTCTGATGCGGTTTTAGCAGGTTATTGAATGCAAAATCGACAGTGTTGATGAACAGCACGCTTCCAACAAGGAAAAGATAAACAATGAGCAGTGATTTTGTTCTTTTCTTGTAAAAGTAAAGAGCGATGGCTGTTCCGGAAAGGATCACTGAAAGAAGTATTATCGTGTCGCCGGCAAGAGATTTCAGCACAAACCGGTTGAGCAGGTACAGGAATCCTGTTACAATTACGATCACGAGCGTGGCGCTGAGCTGAAGCCTCCATTTCCTGCTGATGAAACCTACAAGCACGAGTGCAAGAACAACCAGTCCTGCAGAGAGGTAAGTGCTGCCGAGAAGCAGCGTCAGGAAAAAGAACAGTATGGCAAGCAGGCCGGAAACAAAGATGTAAGGGCTCATTCCTTCCCTGAAAAGCACAATGAAGAATGAAGCAAAAACTATCGCCGATCCCATATCCGGCTGAAGAAGTATGAGTACAGCAGGAAGAGCAATTATCCCGAGAACGGGAACAAGCACGCGGAGTTTGGTGAGGTCCTGTCTTTTATTGTTCAGATATGCCGCCAGCGCCAGCGATGTTGCACATTTTGCAAACTCCGAAGGTTGCAGGGCGATACCGCCAAGATCGAACCAGGAGCGGGCTCCGTAAATAACCGTCCCTATCACAAGAACAAGCATCAGCATCAGCACAACCGCGCCATATATAAACCAGGAAAAAAAGAAATAGAACCTGATGTCTATCATAACAACAATGACTGCTGTGAATATCGCTGCGATTATCCAGACAAACTGCTTGCCATAGCGCTGGGAGAAGTCGAAAATGTCTTTCGCTTCTTCATTGTAAACGGCAGCATAGATGTTGAACCAGCCGATCACGGCCAGCATAAGGAAAAGTAAAATCGAGAATTTATCTATCCCGTTCCAGATGTTAATTGTTCTCTTCACGTGCAGTCAGATTCTCAGTTGTTACCGGCTTCGGTGTCGGTTTGCCTTCAAGGTTCAATTCAAGTATTCTTTTCTCCTGGGCTTTGTTTGTAATTTCACCTCTGATATATTTCTCCATCATCAGGCTTGCAATAGGTGCGGCATAGGTTGCACCGTAACCTGCATTTTCGACAAGTACGGCAATGGCGATTTTCGGATCGTCCTTGGGTGCGAATGCAATAAATACCGAGTGCTCCTTGCCATGCGGGTTCTGTGCTGTGCCGGTCTTACCGCAGACGATAATGTCCTTTATAGCGGCCGATACTGCTGTTCCTCTCAGAATAACTCCCTCAAGCCCCTGGATGATCGTTTCAAAAGCTTCCTGCGGAATATTGATGTCGTGCCTTGTTGTATACTTCTCATCGATAGTTCCACTCTGGCCTATGGCTTTTACAATATGCGGAGTGTAAAAATATCCCCGGTTGGCAATTGCCGCCGTATAATTTGCAAGCTGGAGCGGTGTTGTTCCGACTTCTCCCTGTCCTATTGCCAATGAAATGACGTTCAGAGCCTTAAGCTTGTTCTCACCGAAATAGCGGTTATAATATGAAATATTGGGAATAAATCCTGAAAGCTCGTTCACGAAATCAGTTCCCAGTTTGCCTCCGAACCCGAACTGCGAAATATAATCGCGCCATTGAACATAAGCTTCGGCAGGGTTCTTATACTTCGGATTCTCGAGAACTCTCCTGAAGGTCTGACAGAAATATGAGTTGCATGATGTCTCGATGGCCCCCACCAGGTCTCGCGGCGATGAATGCGAGTGACACCCCACGAAAAGATAACCGTTGTGGCATTCGAAAAGAGTCTGTGGTACGATAACACCTTCAGCGAGCCCGATGAGTCCGTTCACGGGCTTGAAGGTCGATCCCGGAGGATAGGATGCCATAAGCGCCCTGTTGAACAATGGGTTCATGGTGTCGGCAAGCAGCTTTGAGTAGTTTTCGGATCTTACCCTTCCTACGAGAAGTCCCGGATCAAAATTGGGAGCTGATACAAGGGCAAGCACCTCTCCTGTTTTGGGTTCGAGAGCCACGATACTGCCCCGCTTGTTTTTCATGAGCAGCTCTCCATAAGCCTGCAGATCGAGGTCGATCGATGCGGTAATATCTGCACCCTGAACAGCCATAGTATCCAGGGAACCTTCTGCATAAGAGCCTTTTACGCGGCTGAAAACATCGACGAGCAAAATTTTTACTCCTTTTTTGCCTCTCAATATCTCCTCGTATTTTTCTTCGATGCCAAGCTTGCCAATATAATCACCGGGTTTGTAGTATGGGTCTTTCTTAACTGTTCCGTCATCTACCTCGCTTACATAACCCAGAAGATGGGCACCTACAGGCAATGTATATTTTCTGAGAGTCCTGGGCTGTACATAGAAGCCGGGATACTGGAACATCTTCTCCTGGAAACCGGCGTATGTGGCATCCGATATCTGCTTCAGGAAAACAGAAGGGGCCCTCCAGGAATAATTTATTGCAGCCTTCATCTTGTCTCGGAATATCCGGTTGTCTATTCCAAGGAGCCTGCAGAAGGAGCTGGTGTCAATATCTTTCGGGACCTGTGAAGGGATTATCATAAGGTCATACGCTGCCATGTTCTCAACTATCCGCTTTCCCTTACGGTCATAGATGAGGCCGCGGGCGGGGTATTGCGTCACATACCTCAGGACGTTATTTTCGGCCGAAAGCCTGTAGGAATCCTGTCCCACCTGCAGGTAAAACAGTTTGCCCAGCAGACCGGCACATGCCAGCACCATAAGGGTGATGATCACATATTTCCTGTTTATGAACATGTCCTTCATACTATTTCTCCCTCCTGTAAAACTCGATTAGCAGTATGAAAAGAATTGAAAAGAATGAGCTCAGGAGAATCCTCAGGAAAGTCCTGAAAAAATCACCGAACCTGAACACTTCAAGATAAAAAAGAGCCGTATGATGGATCAGAACCGTAATTGAAGTGTAGATAAGGAACCATCTGAATCCGTATGCATGCATTGAAAGGCTCGAGCCGGGTTCATATCCTTCACGCACTGTAACGATCCTGAGCACTGCGGGACGGATAAAACCTGCAAGAACTGTTGCCGAGGAATGCATGCCGGGAGAGCCTGAAAAAACATCGACTATCGCGCCAGTTATAAATGAGACAATCAATAACAGCCAGGATGGTATTTCAATAGGAAGTAAAAGGATGAACAACAGGTAGATATAAGGATTTACATATCCGCTGAACTGGATGTTGTTAAAGAGCAGGACCTGCAACAGCACCAGCAGGACGAATATTCCGCTGAATCTCAAAACTGTATTGATCATTGAAACTGGTTTTGAAGTTCCATTTGCTCCTTTTTCTTTATATTCCCGATGATATCCACATACCTGAGCTTTCTGAGATCAGCTGACAGCTGGATCCTTATATTGTAGAAATCACCGCCTTTTTTCTCAAATTCACTTATCGTGCCGATCATCACACCTTCAGGAAATATCGCAGAATATCCTGTGGTTTCGATAGTGTCTCCAACGCTGATAGGCACATGCTGAGGTATTTCATTGAGCATGGCGTACCGGTAATTCCTGCCGTCCCAGTTCAGTGATCCGAAATAATCGCTGTTCCTGAGTCTGGCGCTGAGTTTGAAATCAAGATTCAGCACCGACAT
>JBLNAO010000332.1:0-10379 GCA_050259395.1 Chloroflexota bacterium | reverse complement strand
ACAACACGCCAGCCGAGGGGCGACGAAAAACATGGTAAGGATTATTATTACCTGCCTGTCGTGGAATTCAGGAAGAAGATCGAAAATGGTGAATTTGCCGAGTGGGAAGAGGTTTACAGTGATGTCCTGTACGGCACTTTGAAGAATGAGATGGAAAGGATCTGGTCGGGCGGCTGTCACGTTCTTTTCGATGTTGATGTAAAAGGCGGATTGAATCTGAAAAAGAGTTACGGACACAGGGCAATTGCTCTCTTTATTATGCCACCATCAGTTGAGGAACTGAAAAAAAGGCTTGCAGGAAGGGGCACGGAGGATCCGGAGAAAATTAAGATGAGGGTTGCCAAGGCTGAGGAAGAGATACAACTTTCGAATCAGTTCGATACAATAATTGTCAACAAGATTCTCGATGTTGCAAAGGAAGAGGCACTTCAGATGGTGAGGTCCTTTCTTGAATGGTGATTCTCAATGCTATGGAAAAAATCGGACTTTATTTCGGTTCTTTCAACCCGATCCATATCGGCCATATTGCAATTGCCGGTTATCTGACCGAATTCTCCGACCTGAGCCAGGTATGGTTTGTTGTAAGCCCTCACAATCCCCTTAAAAAGAAGGAGACTCTCCTCCCCGATCATCAGCGGCTGCACATGACACGGCTTGGAATCGGCGACAGCGACAAGCTTAAAGCATCAGACATAGAATTCAGGCTGCCTGTTCCGTCTTATACTGTCGACACCCTCGCCTATCTCAGGGACAGGAATCCCGGAAAGGAGTTTTCACTGGTTATGGGCGAGGATAATCTTTACACTCTTCACAAGTGGAAGAATGTCGATGCATTGATTAATAATTATTCAATCTATGTCTATCCGCGGCCATTCATGAACAGGCCTGCCTCATCTGTGCTTGACAATATCCTTTCTGCTGCCGATATAAAAAAAATGGATGCGCCCATGATGGAGATTTCCAGCACTTTTATACGCGATGGGATCAAAGCCGGCAGGAATATGTCGTATTATGTACCTGCCGCAACGTGGCAGTATATAAAGGAGATGCATTTTTACGAAAAATGACTCTGTTGAACAGGGCGGACACTATGCCTCAATCTTCCCTGTTTCCCTTATTATCTCCTGACCTCTGTGCAGCGCCTCTTCGTTGATCTGGATCAGATTATGATATCTCTCGGGGAGTGATTTTTTTAAACCCTTAATGACATTTTCAAGTTTAATGACCGGCTTCACCTTAAGAAATCCTCCGAGAACAATTGTGTTGAAGATCTTGGAACTTTTCATCCGTGAAGCTTCTTCTGCAGCATCGACACGATAGATCCTTATGTCTGTCCTTTCGGGATGTCTTGTGATACCATTGCCGTCGTAGATCAGAACGCCGCCCGGTTTCACCGACTTCTCGAACTTATCCAATGACTGCTGATTGAGGATTATTGCAGTATCGAATTTCCTCACAACTGGGGAGCTGATCCTCTCACTGCTGAGAATAACGATAACGTTAGCTGTTCCCCCGCGCATCTCAGGGCCATAGCTCGGCATCCAGCTCACTTCCAGGTCCTGCATTACACCGGAATATGCCATGATCTTACCCATAGAAAGAACACCCTGTCCGCCGAAACCGGCTATAATGATTTCTTCTGTCATCTTCTTAATCAGTTAAGTCATTCTGCTTTTTCTGTCTTCTCATCCGGTACCTTAAGGTCACCGAGAGGATAATACGGGAACATGTTTTCCTCCATCCATTTGTTGGATTCTACTGGTGTCATTTTCCAGCCTGAAGGGCAATTTGAAACTATTTCTATGAAGCAAGTGCCTTTGTCGAGCTTCTGGTATTGTACTGCTTTCCTGACGGCTTTTTTTGTTTTCCTCACATTTGCAGGAGTATGAACACTCTGGCGGGTGACAAAATAAGTGCCTGGCAGTGTCGCAACTATGTCAGTCATTTTCAAAGGATTACCCATTGTCTTCACATCCCTTCCGAAAGGTGAAGTGGAAGATTTCATACCGGGAAGTGTTGTGGGAGCCATCTGGCCCCCGGTCATTCCATAGATCCCGTTATTAATGAATATGATCATTATGTTCTCTCCCCGGTTGCAGGCGTGAATTGTTTCTGCCGTTCCTATGGCTGCCAGGTCACCGTCGCCCTGGTAGGTGAAGACGAATTTGTCGGGACAAAGCCTCTTTATTGCAGTTGCTACAGCCGGTGCACGACCGTGAGCTGCTTCCTGCCAGTCTATGTCGATGAAGTTATAAAGCAGAACAGAGCAGCCCACTGGTGAAACACCTATCGTCTGCGATTGCAGACCTTCTTCCTGCAGCACCTCGGCAAGTATCCTGTGAGCGGTGCCGTGGCCGCATCCCGGGCAATACGACAGAACATTCTCTGTCATGAGAGCTGATTTTCTGTAAACCAGGTTTTCCGGTTTGATGATATCTTTTATTCCTGTAATTTCCGCCATTTTCTCAATCTCCTATAAATTTTGATTTCAGATTGTCCACCACCTCATCCGGGGCAGTAATCACACCTCCCAGCCTGCCGAAATGCTTCACGGGCACCTTTCCGTTAACAGCGAGAAGCACGTCCTCGACCATCTGACCTGCGCTCATCTCAACTGAAAGTATTCCTTTCACCTGATCGGCAAGCTTATTGATCCGTTCCGATGGGAAAGGATACAGAGTGACAGGTCTGAGCAGGCCGGCCTTTATTCCTTCCTGCCTTAAAAGCTGCACCGATTTCTGGCATACCCTTGCACTGGTACCGTAAGCGACAAGCAGGTATTCGGCATCTTCAGTCATGAATTCCTCATATCTCACTTCTTTCTTCCTGATCTCCTCATACTTATTTATCAGTTTCCTGTTGAATTCCTCCTGCGCATAAGGATCCAGATCGAGGGAGGTAATAATGTTCCTGCTCCTTGTGGAAGGCTTTCCTGTGGTTGCCCATTCGGGTACGGATTTCGATCTTTCCTTTTGCGGGCCGAGGTAAACCTTTTCCATCATTTGTCCGATTGCGCCATCCGACAGCATCATAACAGGATTCCTGTATTTGAAGGCAAGTTCGAATCCAAGCTCCACGAAATCGGCCATTTCCTGGACGGATGCCGGAGCCAGCACAATAAGATGGTAGTCGCCGTGTCCGCCGCCTTTGGTTGCCTGGAAATAATCTGACTGAGCCGGTTGAATGGTACCCAGTCCCGGCCCTCCACGTACAACGTTCACTATAAGGCATGGCAGTTCGGCGCCGGCTATATATGTGATGCCTTCCTGCTTAAGGCTGATCCCCGGAGATGAAGAAGAAGTCATCACTTTCTTGCCGCAGGCTGCGCCGCCATAAACCATATTTATTGCTGCTATTTCGCTTTCGGCCTGTAGAACTACCATTCCTGTCCTTTCGGCAGGCTTGGCTTCCATCAGGTACTCTATAAGCTCTGTCTGCGGAGTGATAGGATAACCGAAATAGCCATCAACCCCCGCCCGTATCGCAGCCTCAGCGACAGCTTCGTTACCCTTCATTAATCTAAGTTCTCTTTCCATTATCAGATCTTTGTTTTGTAAACCGTTATGACACCATCGGGGCAAACCATGGCACAGTTTGCACACCCGATACAGAGATCGGGATTGGCAGGATATGCATAATTATAACCCTTCCCGTTTACCTCTTTCGCCATTGCAATGGTGCCTGTCGGACATGAAACAGTACAAATTTCGCATCCTTTGCACCTCTCAATATTAACTACAATACTGCCTCGTATTTTTGCCATAATAACTTTGAATAATTCATTTTACCGGATGATCTTCCCTGAAGCTCTTCAGCCTCTTCTCAAGATCAACGAACTGTTCTCTTGACACATGTGAAACGCAGGCACGCAGGCCGTCATTTCTTTTGCTCCCCGTTATATCGAGCGAGATAGCGCTTATACCATAATAAAAAAGGTGTTCGACAAGCTCGTGGCTTGTCATTCCAGGGTATGATATTGTGAAGTAGAACCCGTCGGCCAGGGGCTGATCAAGGTCCTTGTCATACGGAATGATGAAACCATTTTCGGTGAACAGCTTCTTCATTATTCTTGCCTTTTCACCATATTCCTTAACATTTTCCACAAAATTATACCTGCCTTCATTCACAGCTCTCAGAAGCGCAGCCAGCCCGTATTGTGTGGAATGCGCCACTCCTGCCGAAAGACCGTACAAGGCTCCGAAAACAATTGAATGGCCGAAGCCGGGAGTGGAATAAAACCTCTGAAGATCGGGGTATTGCCTGCTGAAAAGATGGTCGGAGACTGCCATCATGCCTATTCTCTGACCGGCATAGCTGTAGGTTTTGGAACTGGATATCAGCAGGATATAATCATCAGCATATTTTCCTACGGTTGGCTGGTACGGAGCTTCACCCGGATGAGAGTAGTCCTTCCTGAAATCCATTCCGAAATATGCCAGGTCTTCGATAATGATGACGTCGTATTTGCGTGCAAGCTCACCGATGATTTCCAGTTCTTCTTCAGTAAGGCACATCCAGGTGGGATTGTTCGGATTGGAATAGACTACCGAGGATATCTTACCTGGTTTGAGGAATGATTCAAGCTTGCTTCTCAGCTTCTTACCCCTGTGTCCGAAAATATCGAATGAATAGTAATCGTGTCCCAGCATCTTGACCTGCTGTTTTTGCACGGGGAAGCCGGGATCGAGGAACAGGCTGCCTTCTTTCGATCTGTCATTCCTGTTGGCAACCAGGAAAGCAGCCATGGCGCCCATCATCGAGCCTACAGTGGGTATGCAACCCTGCGGCCTGATGTCGAGATCGAGGAAGAGCTTTATGAATTTTGAAGTTTCCTCCTTCAGAGGCCTGATACCTTCTATATTGGGGTAGACTGATGCAACACCTCTCCTCAGAGCTTCTATTTCGGCCTCCACGGCGATTTCCGCACAGGGAAGTCCGGGTTCTCCCATCTCCATCCTGATGAATTTTATACCGGCTGCTTCCTCAATCTGGCTCACCAGCCTGACTATCTCCCTTATACTGGCCCTGGAGAAGGAAGCAATCCCGCTTTCTTCTATTGCCTTCTTCACAATTCCCTTATCGAGAAGGGCATTTTTTTTCGTACCGGAATTTACAACTCCATCCATTATTCCATCAAAGATAATTATTAAAAAAAAAATCAGAATTTTCTCCTGTCAATTACCCGTACAGCTTTACCTTCGCTCCTGCCAATGACTTTTGGCTCAACCAGTGTGACCTTTATTCCAAGGCCCGTTGCATCTTCCAGGTTTCCCCTCAGTTTCTGCCTTAGAGACTCCAGCTGGCTGATCTTATCCTGGAAAAATGCTTCATCCACTTCAACTTTCAGCTCAAGAGTGTCAAGGTTATTTACCCTGTCGACTATAAGCTGGTAATGGGGTTTTATTTCACTCATTTCAAGCAACACAGTTTCAACCTGTGAAGGGAAGAGGTTCACTCCCCTTATTATTAGCATATCATCGCTCCTGCCAAGGCATTTTTCCATTCTGACCAGCGTTCTTCCGCATCCGCATTTAGAATATGTCAGTCTTGTGAGGTCCCGCGTGCGGTAACGAATAAGCGGCAGCCCTTCCTTTGTTATTGTGGTAAAAACCAGTTCGCCGATGCTACCCTCAGGTAATGGCTGCAGGGTCTCGGGATCGATTATTTCAGGATAAAAATGATCCTCATTTATGTGAAGGCCATTCTGCACCGGGCATTCGCTTGCAACACCGGGACCAATCACTTCGCTGAGGCCATAAATGTCAATAGCCATTATCCGCAACTTGTCCTCGATTTCACGGCGCATGTTTTCGGTCCAGGGTTCCGCCCCGAAAACTCCTACCCTAAGCTTAAGCGAATCCCTGCTGATCCCGCTTTCCGCGATAGCTTCTGCAAGATAAAGAGCATACGATGGCGTACACGCGAGGACTGTGCTTCCGAAATCGTGCATCAGCTGGATCTGCCTGGCAGTGTTACCACCCGAGATCGGGATTACCGATGCACCGATCTTCTCGCCTCCATAATGGAGCCCCAGCCCACCGGTGAAAAGACCGTAGCCATAGGCAATCTGAATAAAATCGTTCCTGTTCGCACCTGCGCTCGTAAGAGTCCTGGCCATCACCTCAGACCAGGTGGCGATGTCGTGACGCGTATAACCTACTACGGTCGGCTTCCCCGTAGTCCCCGATGATGCATGAACACGAACGATTTCGCTCATCGGCACAGCAAAAAGGCCAAAAGGATAATTATCCCTGAGGTCTGTTTTTGTCGTAAAAGGAAGCTTAACAATGTCGTCTATCGAACCGATGCGTTCCGGGCCTATCCCGGCCTCCTGCATCCTGTGCCTGTAATATGGCACATTGAAGTACGCGCGCTCGACAGTCTCCCTAAGCCTTTCGCCCTGAATTTTCCGCAGAGCTTCACGCTCCATGCATTCGTAATGCGGATTCCAGATATCGTATTTCTTATTCATTATCCTTTTGATCGATTTCCTTCTTCGACCACCGTAGCTTCAGCGAAGGTGGTTCGCCTTCAGCCTTTCGCCTTAAATCTTGTAAAGATCACTTGCCTTCAACAGCTCCAGCTCGTGTTTCCTGAGCTCTGCAATAGCCTCTTCAGTATTGCTGCAGCGGAGTATTATAACCGACTTGTTCCCCGAGGGAAAAGCATAAGTATATTCAACGCTAATGTCCTTATCAGAAAGGATCTTCAGCACCCTGGCATATTGTTTTGCCTCAGAAGGAGCCATAACTGATATCACGTCTGAAAGATTAGCCGTGAAGGAATGCTCCTTGAGCAGGTTCCTTGCCTTAACCGGGTCGGAAACGATCAGACGGAGTATCCCGAACTCAGATGTATCCGCAACCGTAAGCGCAGTTATCCTGATATTCTCCTCTCCCAGCACCTCAAGCACCTCAGTCAGCCTGCCTGACTTATTCTCCAGAAAAACCGATAATTGTTGGATTATCATAGGTTTAACATTAATTAGCCTGAAAATAAATTTCCGAATATAAGCAAATTAGCAATCCATCGGCATCAAACTGTATTAAGATCACTTTTCAATCCTTATCCTTGCATCCACAACGGTAATGCTGTTGGGACTGCCAATGAGAGGATTGAGATCCATCTCCTTGATCTCGGTTGCGAATCTCAGAAGGCTCGAAAGCCTGACTATAATCTCCGCAAACTTATTCTCGTCGATTCCCTGTTTTCCGCGTGTACCATGAATAATTTTATAGCTCCGGAGACTTCTGATCATCGAGTTCGCCTCATTAAAGGTGAGAGGTGCGAGACCTGATGAAACATCGCCGAGAACCTCCACGAAAATTCCTCCCAGACCGCACAGGATGACATGTCCGAACCTGGGTTCGTACTTTGCACCGATGAAAAGTTCTGTTCCTGTGAGCATCTGCTGCACCAATACAGCCTTCACCCCTGGTATCTGCATCATCCTGTTGAACTCAGCCTCTAGATGCCGGAATGACTTGATATTCAGGGTAACGCCGCCGACGTCGGATTTATGAACCGGGCCGACAACCTTCAATGCAAGCGGGAAGCCTGATTTCTCTGTAACCGTCATGAGCTCAACCCGTGTTTTCACGACATCCTCCCTTACAACGGGTATTTTTGCGGCGTTAAGAAGTTTCTGGATGAGAGCAGGTTCAAGGTAACCATCCGGGGCTTCATCAATTATCTTCCTCACGGCAGGAATATCGACATCATCAAGGAAGATGTCCTCCCCTGCAGGATAAGGCGTATTGAAGATCCTAGTCAGAGCCCTGCCGAGAACCACCTCATCAGGGAAGTTGACGTGTCCTTTGTTGAGAAAATATTCCAGTTCCTTTGATGAGCTTGTTACCGACGGAAGTATCGGATACAGTGGCTTGTCGCACTCCTCTATCTTGCGGTCGAGAAGATCATAGATCTCCCTGATGTCATTCATGCCGTTACTGCCGAAGATCACGCTCATGCCGTCGAAAAGAGGCATTTTCCTGTCAACATAGTCAATAACATTCTCAAGCTGTTCATTTGTCGCAGTCGCTATCATGTCGATCGGGTTGATAGCCGATGCACCCTGGTTCATCATTGAAAGGAGCCTGTCATGATCTTCACCTGATATCTTCGGGATATTCATTCCACCTGCAGCGAGTGCATCCGTGAGCATTACAGCGGGCCCCCCGGCATGTGTGATGATAGCAATGTTTTTCCCGTTCATCGGCTTATGGAAGAAGACAGAGGCGACCGTAGTCAGCTCTTCCCTTCCGGTGCAGCGAACTATTCCGGCTTTCCGGAACAATGCCTCAACAGCTGAATCCGATGATGCCATTGCACCGGTGTGCGAGGAGGCTGCCCTCATGCCTGCTTCGGTAGTCCCGGCTTTGATAGCAGCTATCCTGCATCCTTTACGGATGAGCGACGAAGCATGATGCAGCAGTTTGTCAGGATCGTGAATGCTTTCCACATAAATAAGCTTTATTGCGGAGCTTATCTCCGGATCGAATGTTTCATCCCAGTATTCAATTACTTCTTCAACACCTATCTGGGCGCTATTCCCGACTGAAAACACGCTTGAGAAATTCAGGCCTTTCGATATTGCCGATTCAAAGATGAAGACCGCCGTTGCACCGGAGCCTGAAACCAGGTCACAACCTTTTTCATCAAGCTTTGGCACCGGGGTTGTGAATACGCCCTGGTAAGCCGGGGTGATGACACCAATGCAGTTTGGACCGATAAGAGATCCACCTGAAGCCGAAACCAGCTCAGCAATTCTTTTCTCGATCTGCCTTCCCTCCTCGCCTGCTTCGCTGAACCCGGCCGAGATAATTATGAAAGCACGGGTGTTCTTCTTACTCAACAACACTTCAACAGCGGGAAGGCAGAGCTTATAAGAGATGCACAGAATAGCAAGGTCTGTATCAGGAATATCTTCCAGACTGCGGTATGATTTCAGGCCCTGAACAACATCCTGTTTCGGGTTGACGACATAAAGACTTCCTAAGAATTTGCCGTCCTTGATGTTTTTAAGGATCTTGCCCCCGGGTTTGTAGAGGTCATCCGATCCACCAAGAACAACAATGCTTTCAGGCCTTATGAGTTTATCATTTATCATATTGAATTCCTAAACAGGGATTTGATCTTAAAATTACGGTAAATTTCTTATTAAAGATCTAATAAGAAAGGATATTGAACAACAGAAATGGGTTAAGATTATGGCTCTGATCAAAGCCCGGCAAACCGCTTGAGAAAACCTACATTAAGAGCGACAACGAATAGATATTCTTCTGATATATAGTGAGTTTCAACCACAATAAAGTGAGTGTATCAGAAGGCAATATAGAAAAAATAAAAATGACAAACCAAAACATAGATCATGTTTGGCAGAATAGAAACAAAATCATGGAAAGACGAAAGACCTGAGAGGTAAAAAGCAAAAGGGCGTAAAAGGAAAACCCTTTACACCCTTGAGGTCTTTATAGCTTTTCAAGATCGGCGAGCTTTTGCCTGAGTAGTTTTATCTGTTCATCTTTTTTGTTCTTCATGAGATCTGAGATTATAACGCTCAGCTCCTGAAGTTGCTCAAAGCTCATGCTTTCAAGATTTTTGGGAGTTCTTTTACCTGCTTTGCGCGGGATTCCGGTACTTCCTTTTTTCCTTCCTCTTTTTTTGGGTTCGGTCTGCTCAGCCATAATTGTCATTGGTAAGGTTAAAAAAAATTTATGCTAAGTTAAACAATTAACATGTTATGTGCCAATTTGTTTTCGACTATCTGCAATAACCGTTTTTCCCGAAATCTATCCTGGCATTTATCCCGCCTGGGGTGAAATACTGATTTAATGAGAAATCAGCTCGGCTTCAAGCCTAATGTTTGTTCCCTTTAAAGCTTTCGAGACAGGGCAGCCTGCTTTTGTTTTTTCAGCTGCATCATGGAATTTTGCAGCATCAATTCCCTGTACATTACCTTTTGTTTTTAGCAGTATATCAGTAATTGCAAATCCGTTATCTGTTTTTTCCAGGGTTACAGTTGCAGATGTTTCAATTTTGTCGGGCTTATGACCATCCTGGTCCAGCGCATGAGCCAGGGCCATGGAATAGCAGCTTGCCAGGGCTGCGCCAATCAGCTCTTCAGGACTCGAGGCCGATTTGTCGTCTTCGAAACGTGTGGTGTATTTAATTTTTCCTTCAAATTTGCTTGTGGGCAAAGTGTATTTGCCATTTCCTTTGAGAAGGTTGCCTTCCCATGATGCATTTGCGTAATGTTTGCTCATTATGTTTCATAGTTTTAGTGTACTGTTACAACAATCATTGTTGATAATAGTTCCACTAAAATTAGAACATCATGAGCAATTAAACAAACAACCTGTTGATCTTTTGAATGTTGT
>JBLNAO010000331.1:0-4246 GCA_050259395.1 Chloroflexota bacterium | reverse complement strand
CCAACAGCGCTGATCCAGAAGAAATCAATGCCGAACATCGATTCGATGCCGAATACCTGTTTAAATACTATACCACCGGCGTAAACGGTTACAGCAACCTTTGTGAAAACATAGCTCACCAGTGAAATGATTGAAAGTACGCTTCTTGAACCTTTGTTATATCTTTTTTCAAGGAATTCAGGCATCGTGAAAACTCCGCTTCGCGCATAAAAAGGAACGAAGAACCATCCGAGTATCAGTATTATCCAGCCATGCATTTCCCAATGGGCCATAGCCATGCCGCTCGATGCTCCTGCCCCTGCAAGTCCGACAAGATGTTCTGATCCGATGTTCGACGCAAAAATCGATGAGCCGATAGCCAGCCATGTGGCGTCACGGCCGGCAAGGAAATAATCAGCCGAAGTTTCGTCTTTTTGTTTGGCGACCCATAAAATGATACCTACCAGGCCAAGGCAGAACAGGCCCAGCACGATCCAGTCAAGTGTACCCATAGAAGTTAGTTTTAAGGTTATGAAATTCTAAAAGTATATAAAAGTTTGAAAATTAATTCTTCCTTTTTACTGTTTAACTCTCCACTCTTCCAGGGCTGCCTTAATATAGGATATTATGCGCTGGTTTTCTTCCTTCCCGTTTCCCGTTATGCTGAATGGTTCGCCGAATCTTATGTGAATATGCTTATTGCTGTCGATAGGGCCAAGTTCTTTAACCAGTTTCCCGTTTCCCCAGAAGTCAGTTTTGATTGCTACAGGAATAACCGGAACACCGGCTTTTTTGGCAAGCTTGACACCAATTGAGTTGAACTCTTCGGGCTTGAATTCCAGGCTGCGTGTGCTCTGGGGGAAGATAATTATTGAGATCCCTTTGGAAAGCCGATCCAGTCCCCCGTTCATCACCGCCTCAAAATCTTTCCTTGGATCAGTCCTTCCGACAACGATCGGTTCCCTCGATCTCATCACGTCACCAAAAAGCGGATGCTTCACAAGGCTATCCTTCACCACGAATGTCACTTCTGTGAGTGGCTCAATAATACAGGGGAATACCATTGTTTCAAGTGTGCTCATGTGGTTGCTGATGAACAAAACAGGTCCTTTTGACCTTGTGATATTCTCCATGCCTGTTATATGGAATACTCCGCCGGATTTTTCAATGATTCTTAAAATATAATATGATGAGTCAACCCAGGCCTGGCTGTCGTACAATTTCTTTTTTGCCTGCCGTCTCGTCTTAAGAACGATCCATGCATACTTCAGGGTGAAATATACGCGGTTGTTACGGCGCATCTTCTCCCAGACGGAGGGGCGTTCATTTACCGGAGTATTATAAGTATCTGATTCGAAATAACCTTCCATTCAGCTGCTTTTCTAGTTCTGATGTTCAAACGCTCCCAACTTCTTCGGTATTTATCATTGAGGAGAGTCTTACTTGAAATTTCTTTCATTTTACCGGCAACAAAAGACGCCGAATCACTCAAATTCCTCTTTTTTTATTACAAATCTAATATTTAAATTTAAACCGCACTGATCCATCAACTTTATGCGAAAACTATTTTTGATTGCTTTGATTTTTGCTCCGGGACTCGCTTCAATAAATGCACAGTTCAAAGGAGAAAAATGCATTGTGAAATCCGAATTCATCTACAATCCTGAAGATGTAACTTTTCCATCATGCCATGCCTCAACAATAATCCAGACCAAAAAAGGCCTGATGGCGGCATGGTTCGGCGGAACTGCAGAAAAGAATCCCGATGTCGGAATCTGGGTCAGCACTTATGCAAAGGGAAGGTGGTCGAAACCTGCGGAAGTTGTTAACGGCATTCAGCATAAAGACAAAAGGTATCCCACCTGGAATCCTGTACTGTTCAACACCGGCAGCAGCATTCTGCTGTTTTACAAAGCCGGTCCCTCTCCTTCTGCATGGTGGGGAGAGATGATGACCTCAGGGAATAACGGAAAAACATGGTCGCGGCCCTGCAGGCTTCCGGAGGATATTTACGGCCCGGTAAAGAACAAGCCGGTGATGCTTCAGACCGGTGAGTTGATCTGCCCGTCAAGCACCGAAAACAACGGGTGGCGGCTGCATATGGAATTCACTTCCGACGAGGGACGCACCTGGGAAAGAACCGGTGCGCTGAACGGGAAAGAAACAGGAGCAATACAGCCTTCCGTGCTCTTCCATGAAGGAGGCAAATTGCAGCTTGTGTGCAGGAGCAGAAGCGCTGCAATACTCACTTCGTGGTCGCAGGATAATGGCCGGACTTGGACGCCGCTTGTTCCCACATCTTTACCGAACCCAAATTCGGGGATTGATGCGGTAACCTTGAAAGACGGAAGGCAGCTGGTGATCTATAATCACATAAAAAACGGAAGGCACATGCTGAATGCAGCGATATCAAAAGATGGCCTCGAATGGGAAGCTGCAGCTCTTCTCGAGAATGAGGCTCCGGGTAATGAATTCTCCTACCCCGCCATAATCCAGACTAGTGACGGCATGGTTCACATTACCTACACATGGAAACGGAAGCTGATAAAGCATGTGGTGATGGATCCTTCTATGATTGAGTCCAGGCCGATTGCAAATGGTCTTTGGCCGGAGTGATCAGGTCTTTGTCAATCAAAGGCCGGCATGATCAGCAATGCCAGCGACAGGCAGGTCAGGATCACAACGGCGCTCCAGCCGATTATATTCTGCACTGGCTTGTTGACGTAATTACCCATAATCTTCTTATTGTTTATAAGGACGATCATGCTCACAAGCACTACAGGCAGAAGGATACCGTTAAGCACCTGCGACCAGATTGAGATCTGGATCAGTGGTGCGCCGGGAATAAGGATTATCAGAGCCGACAGAACAAGTATAAAAGTATAAAGTGAATAGAATTCCCTGGCTTCATCCCATTTCTTGTCAATGCCGGCTTCAAAGCCAAACGCCTCCGAAACATAGAAGGCTGTGGCAAGCGGCAGTATAGTTGCAGAAAAGACCGATGCCACAAAGAGCCCGAATGCGAAGACTTGTGAAGCGAGCTGCCCTGCGAGTGGCTTAAGAGCCAGAGCCGCATCCTTAGCTTCATTAATGACAATACCCTGCGGATATAGTGTGGCCCCGCAAGCGACCATTATAAAAAAAGCAACCACAACCGTAATGATGCAACCGACAACTATGTCAATTACTGTATACCGGTAGTTCTTCATCTGCAGTCCTTTTTCGATTACCGACGACTGCATGTAGAACTGCATCCAGGGGGCAATCGTTGTACCGACGAGGGCAATTACGAGTGACAATCCCTGACCGTTCATCTCCATTTTCGGATGTATGACCGCCCTTCCTATCTCCGACCATTCCGGTTTGCTCATAAGGGCGGAGATAACATAAGTCAGAAGAGATGCACTGAATATCAGGAAAATACGCTCAGCTATCTGGTAGGTGCCCTTGACGACAAGGAACCAGACCATAATTGCCGCCAGCGGTACCGAAATGTATTTGCTTACTCCGAATATCTCCATGCTGCCGGCAACACCGGCAAACTCAGTCGTCGTGTTGCCGATGTTGGAAAGAACAAGCCCTACGAAAATGAAGAATGTTACCTTGATCCCGGCATTTTCACGGATGAGGTCAGAGAGGCCTTTTCCAGTGACAATCCCCATTCTGGCGTTCATTTCCTGGATAACAAGCAACACCACCAGCGAAGGGATGAGAGTCCAGATGAGACCGTATCCGTACATGGCGCCCGCAACAGAATAGGTTGTGATGCCTCCGGCATCGTTATCGACGCTGCCGGTTATGATCCCCGGACCCAGGATAGCAAAAAATAAAGCTATCTGTTTTATAACGCCCGATTCCTTAAGTCTCAACAAGAACATTGGCCTTCTTTTTATCTTTTCCGTGTTCTTCTTTCCGTTATAAGATCTTCGACAACATCATCCACCACAACCATCCCCTGGAGCTGATTGTCGGTATCCACCACCGGCACTGCTAGAAGATTATACTTTGAGATCAGCTCTGCTATATCCTGAACCTTCTGATTATCATAAAGGAACACCGGTTCTGACTTCATTATCTCGCCTACAGGTGTTGCAGGTGATGCCACCACGAGATCTCTGAGGTCGAAAGTTCCGATAAGCTCATCATTTGTTTCTGTAACAAAAAGGTTGTAGAGCTCCGCTGCTTCCGGTTTCTTTTTTCTGAGCTCTTCAAGTACCTGCTCCACCGTCCGGTCGGGCTTGAACGACAGTACATCGGTTGTCATAAG
>JBLNAO010000330.1:0-6167 GCA_050259395.1 Chloroflexota bacterium | reverse complement strand
CTACAAAAATATAAACATTTCTCTTCCTGATGTACAGATAAATCAGAAACAGCATGTTTAACCTTATTATTGTATGCTTTTAAAGTGTACTGAGGAATAGTTTGCAGTTTTTTTCGATCCTGCCGGGAATATCGGAGATATCTGCTTTTATAAACTTCTCACCGGTGATTTTTTCATAGAGCTCTATATATCTTTCTGAAACTTCCGTAACAAATTGACCGGTCATGTGTGGGACCTTCTGGCCTTCCTGGCCCTGGAAGCCGTTCTTCATCAGCCATTCCCTTACGAATTCCTTTGAAAGCTGCTTCTGCGGCAATCCTTTGCTGAACCGTTCCGGATATTCATCTGCATAAAAATACCTGGAGGAATCCGGTGTGTTGATCTCATCTATCAGGTATATTTTCCCATCCTTCTTACCGAATTCGTACTTGGTGTCGACCAGAATGAGGCCTTGCCTTGCGGCTATTTCAGACCCTCGCATGAAAACGTCAATTGTATATTTTTCGATAAGCCTGTATTCATCTTCAGGAATGAGTCCGCTGCTGATGATCTCATCGCGCGAGATATCTTCATCGTGCTTCCCGTGTTCAGCCTTTGTTGTGGGAGTCAATATCGGTTTGTCGAATTTCTGATGTTCCTTCATGCCATCGGGAATTCTTATTCCGCAGATCTCCCTGGCGCCTGATTTGTAAGTTCTCCAGGAGCTGCCGGTCAGATAGGCCCTTACAATCATTTCGACAGGGTAAGGCTGGCAGATGTGTCCAACTGTTACGTTCGGATCCGGTGAAGCAATTTTCCAGTTTGGAACAATATCGCTGGTGGCATCAAGGAATTTTGAAGCTATCTGGTTCAAAACCTGGCCTTTGTAAGGTATGCCTTCCGGCAGTACCACATCGAATGCCGATATTCTGTCGGAAACGATCATGAGAAGATATTTGTCATCGATATTATAGACGTCTCTCACTTTTCCCTTGTAAACGCCTTTCTGGCCGGGAAATTTGAAATCTGAATTCAGAACTGTTGTGTGTGCCATGGTTTTTATATTTCGGATTTCGGATTTTTGTATTTCGGCTTGCAGTTCTTTAATTATGACTGCTGGCCCTGGGATGCCTGCTTTTTGGATTTATCTGCTTCTTCTTCAGTTTCATAAGCTCTCACAATGCTTTTGACAAGCTTGTGCCTGACAATGTCATTTTCATCAAATTTTATTATGGATATGCCTTCAATGCCCCGCAAAATCCTCATGGCCTGCATCAGTCCCGAGTCGCTTTTACGCGGAAGGTCCACCTGGGTGCTGTCACCGGTCATTATGAATTTAGAGTTGACTCCCATCCTGGTAAGGAACATCTTGAGCTGGTTCATTGTGGCATTCTGAGCTTCATCAAGAATGACAAAAGCGTTTTCAAGAGTCCGCCCCCGCATGAAAGCCAGAGGGGCGATCTGAACCGTTCCATCTTCAATCCACGTTTCAAGTTTTTTGAAGGGTAGCATGTCGTGAAGGGCATCATACAGCGGCTGCAGATAAGGATCGAGCTTCTCCTTCATGTCGCCCGGAAGGAAACCAAGCCTCTCCCCTGCTTCCACTGCGGGACGCGTCAATACTATTTTCTTCACTTCACGTTCCTTGAGAGCCCGTACCGCAAGAGCAATTGACGTATAGGTTTTGCCTGTGCCTGCAGGTCCTTCGGCAATCACAAGATCGTTGCTCCTGTAATCATTGATGAGAAGGAGCTGGTTTATAGTCCTGGCCCTGATTGGCTTACCGCTCGTTCCGAAAACAATGACCTGTTCAAATTCGCCTTTGGAAGCGGTGGCCATATGCTCGGCATCGAAGAAATACTTTTCAATATCCCTCTCATCGATCCGGTTGAACTTCCTGTAGTATTCGATAAGCTCATTGAATTTTTCTGCAAAGAAAGTTATCTCCCCCTCCTCTCCGAGACATTTTATCTCATTGCCACGGGCTATAATCTTGATTTTAGGAAAGAAACTCCGGATCTTATCCAGCACTGAATTGTTTGTTCCATAAAAAATAACGGGATCGATATCCTCGAGAAATATTACAATCTCTGTCATTAAGCTTTTTAAAATTTGTATTCCCTTCAGCCTCCTGCCTTTTTAACCCGAAACAAGGCTAATTGTTTATAAAAAAATCGATTGTGGATTACAAAGTAAGTTTATTTTTTGCTTAGAAGATTATCTTTGTTACAAGTTTTTTCTTATGCCGGTAATCACGCTTACGACGGAGTGGAAGCCCGATGATTTTTATTATGGGATCATCAGGGGGAAGCTGAGCACGCTGTCTCCGGGCACTGATATTCTGGTAAATGCGGGCAACATTCCTCCCTTCAACATTGCCTATGCTTCTTTCATCATCCGAAACACCTACAACAACTATCCCAAGGGCTCTGTCCATATAATCTGCGTTCATTCCGAACCTGAAAAAGACATGGCTCTCCTGGCAGTGAAAGCAAAGGACCATTATTTCATCGGCACCGATAACGGTATCTTCAACCTTATATTGAATGGGGAGCCTGATGAAATTATAAGAATTGATTGTGACGGTATAACAGATGAACTGGAGATTTTCGCAAGGGCAGCGTCAGGGATTATTTCGGGAAGCAGCCTTTCTGAGCTGGGCACACGGGTTGATACTATCCGGGAAAAGCTGCCGCTCAGGGCAACCATCGACAAGGATGTGATCATCGGCAGCATTATATTCATTGATTCTTACGGGAATGCAATCTCTAACATAACCAGGGAGGTGTTTTACAGGGTGTTTGAGAAGAAACAGTTCAGAATACTGATTCAGAGCAACAGGAATTACACGGGCAGAATATCGGAAAAGTACAGCGATGTACCGGTTGGAGAGCTTCTAGGAAGATTCAACCAGCTCGATCTTCTCGAAATTGCCGTGAACGGGGCCAATGTATCGGAACTTTTAAGCATAGCCACAGGTTCCGTAGTCAGGGTGGATGCCGTGAACAAATCAGGGTCCCCCAACCGTTTACTATAAAATACTGATTATGAATGACAGGGAAAAAAGCCTGCATGAGTTCAGCAGGCTTCTCGATATTATGGATGAGCTAAGGTCCAAATGTCCGTGGGATATGAAACAGACCAATGAGAGCCTGCGGAAGCTTACCATAGAGGAAACGTATGAACTTGCCGAAGCTGTCTTTTCAGGCCATGATGAAGGTATCAGGAATGAACTCGGCGACCTTATGCTCCACATAGTGTTTTATGCCAAGATAGGCTCCGAGAAAGGGACTTTCTCCATGGCCGACGTACTTGAACACATTAATAAGAAGCTGGTTTACAGGCATCCTCACGTCTTCGGCGATGTCAAAGTATCGGATGCATCGGAGGTGGAGGAGAACTGGGAGCAGCTTAAGATAAAAGAGACAAGCGAATATAAGCCCGTGCTATCAGGTGTTCCTGTATCATTGCCCGCGATAGTGAAAGCCAACAGGATTCAGGAGAAAGTGCGGGGAGTCGGGTTCGACTGGGAAGAGCGTGAGCAGATCTGGGACAAGGTGCTCGAAGAGATAAATGAGCTCAGGGAAGAGATAACAAATCACGATACCGAATCAATAGAATCGGAGCTTGGGGATGTGCTTTTCTCGATAATAAACGCCTCGCGGCTTTACGGCATCGATCCCGAGGCAGCCCTCGAAAAAACCAACAGGAAATTCATAAAAAGATTCAATTACCTGGAGAACGAAACAATTCGCAAGGGTAAATCCCTTCACGACATGAGCCTCGACGAAATGAATGTGATCTGGGAAGAGGCGAAAAAATCCGATTAATGCGATTATAACCGGAAAATGCGTGTAGAGACGTTGCGTAGAAACGTTGCATGCAACGTCTCTACGGTTTCATGAACCTATAAGACAATAATTGGTAAATCATTTTCGCCGCGACAAAATCCGGCGCCTTGTTTGTTTCCGAAGGGCATAGTTCCACAACATCAAATCCAACAAGGTTCCTGTGCCTTATTACATCCCTCAGAAAACTCATCAATACGGGATACTCAGGTCCACCGGGTTCCGGAGTGCCCGTAGAGGGCATAAGGGATGGGTCGAGGACGTCGAGGTCTATTGTGAGATACACGTTTTGGGTCAGTTTGGCAAGTGCCTTATCATAAAGGTTCTTATCGGCATGGAGTTCATGGGCGAAGAACATCCTGTCCCTTTGTAAATATGGTAATTCATCCTTCGACATGCTCCTTATTCCAACCTGCACGATTGGAGCATGCTCAACGGCCCTGGCCATGGCACATGCATGATTAAGTCGCGACCCCTCATATTCCTGCCTGAGATCTGCATGAGCATCGAGCTGTAAAATGGTAAGATCTTTGAAAACTTCAGAAAAAGCTCTGAAGGCGCCAATCGGAACAGTATGGTTTCCTCCTATTATTACAGGAAACTTTTCTTCACCCAGCAGAGATACGGTTCTTTTGTAAACTGCTTCTTCAAGAATCTCCGGTGAGCGCTTTTCAGTTATGGGATCAGCGGTGAAAATTCCTTTAAGATGAGCTTCCGACATTGTTTCCACGTCGAAGAACTCGAGGTTTGGAGATGCTTCAAGAATTGCAGAAGGACCCTTGTCGGATCCTTTCAGGTATGTGCTTGTTTCATCGTACGGAACGGGCACTATGATTATCTTCGATTCCTCATAGCTGTAAATGACTTCATGCCCGCCAAAATTCATGAGAAATAATTATTTATTATCCGGAAGGTTCAGGCTTCTGACTTAGGGCTTTGTTTCTTCTTTTTCTTCGGCGCCGGCTCTGCAGCTTCAACCTTTTTTTCGTCGGTTGCATCTTTGTTGCCAGCTTCAGACACTGTCTCATCTTTTTCGGCAGTTTCTTCTTTTTCAGGTTCTTCCTTTATGAGAAGTCCGAGTTTATGAAGAATATTATACCATTGAGCAACTTTCCTGATGTCGCTTGCATAAACCTTGTTTTTGGAATATTCCGGCAGCACATTCTCGAACCATTGTGTGAGTTTGGCAGGATCTGCTTTTGAGTCAGGTGCGGGTCCGCCGTTTTCTTTTTCATGGATCAGGTCGAAAACCTTGCTCAACGGCATATCTTCCTTTTCGGTGAAAATTGCAATGTCTTCAAGTGAGCTGACTTTCGCAGAACCGTGGGCGCTGCTTCTTTTCTTTGTTTCAAGATGCTCGACAATGAGTGCATTTTTTCCCTGTGCAAGGAACCTGAAGAGACCTTGCTCACCCGAAATAGCCAGAATGTCCTTTAATACCATTTTTTATCCGTTTAGTTTGCAAATTTAATTCTTGTAATTGAAAGTCGTTTTTTTTGAAGGTTTATTTTTCAGGGTATGTTCCTCTCTCTCTTTATCCTTTCATAAGCATCATTCACGGCTTTGAATTTTTCATCGGCTGTTTTCCTGAACTCTTCGCCAAGATGACCGACCTTGTCGGGATGATATTTCATCGCCATCTTCCTGTAGGCTTTCTTGACATCGTCGTTTGATGCTGAAGGGTCGATCTCGAGGATCTTGTAGGCTGAATCCGTTTCAGGGACAAACATATTCCTTATCGAGAGGTAGTCATTCTGTGAAATGCCAAGATTATTGGAGATCTGTTCAAGAATGCTTATTTCAGATGGATGGATCGAGGCATCAACCAGTGAGAGGTTATAAAGAAGATGCAGCAGCTGCAGCCTCGATGAATAATCCATGTTCATTTTTATCTGGATGCATACATCCCTCACCGGTATGTCTTTTTTAAGCAGGTCGCGGAGTACAAGCAAAGCCTGACGGGCAGATTCCTGCCCAAACTGGCGAACGAAGAATCCTTTGACATATTCGAGTTCTGCACGGACCACCTTATTGTCAGCTTTCATAACCGCTGCGATAAGCACAAGGAGGCTCATACCGAAATCTCCCTGAGCTGTAGCCGGCGGATTCTCTGTATATGGCTCGAGTATCTGGCCCGAATCATCCACAGCAGAGCCGAAAAGGAATCCCATCAGCCCTCCAATTGGCCCTCCCAGTACAAAACCGAGACCTCCCCCTATCCATTTTCCAAACTTAGCCATTTCACTTATTGATAATTTTCAACAGATCATTGTGTATCCTTATGACTGCAGGAATGATCATGTCGTTTTCAGAGTTGTTGATTATATAATGTGACAATTT
>JBLNAO010000329.1:0-6376 GCA_050259395.1 Chloroflexota bacterium | reverse complement strand
AAAAAGTGCATTGTCCTGACAGGAACCCTTCCAGGTGGCATTTCATCGATCACGGAAACATCGAGATCGCCGTAGAGTGTCATTGCAAGGGTTCTGGGTATTGGGGTGGCTGTCATTACGAGAACATGGGGAGGATTCAGGTTCTTCTGCCACAGCCGGGCGCGTTGAGCGACACCGAACCTGTGTTGCTCATCGATGATAACAAGACCAAGGTTTTTGAACTGCACCTTTTCCTCAAGCAATGCATGTGTTCCAATAAGAATGTTCAGTGAACCGTCGGCCAGCGATTCTCCAATCTCTTTTCTCGATGCCTTGCCGCTTGAACCGGTAAGAATATTTACTTTAATATTGAGTCCGGCAACAAGCTTGCTTATTGTGCTTAAGTGCTGATTTGCAAGGATTTCGGTGGGAGCCATTATTGAAGCCTGGTAACCATTATCTATGGCTATCAGCATGCTCATAACGGCAACTAGGGTTTTCCCGCTTCCCACATCACCCTGAAGAAGACGGTTCATCTGTTTTCCTGAACCGAGGTCTTTCCGGATCTCCTTCATTACCCTTTTCTGTGCATTTGTAAGCGGGAAGGGAAGGTTCCTGGTATAGAAGCTGTTGAATTTTTCACCCACCGAAAGAAAAGGGAATCCTTTTATTTTCAGTTCCCTGTTTGCTTTTAACCTCAACAAGCCAAGCTGAATATAGAATAGCTCCTCAAATTTAAGCCTGTGCCTGGCTTTTTCGAGCTCATCAGGGGTTGACGGAAAATGAATCTTGTGCAAAGCATCATGCAGATCAGTCAGCTTATACTTTGTCACAATGTGCGGCGGAAGGGTTTCAGGAATTCTGAATTTCAACTGTTTCAGCAGGATGCCCACCAGCTTGCTGATTGTCTTTGAGGTCAGGAACTGATCCTTTAGCTTCTCGGTGGTGCTGTACTGGGCCTGAAGAGCGGAGTTCAGCCTCGAAGCAGCTTTTCCGGCATCCTCGATTTCGGGATGTATGATATTCACGACACCGTTGAAAACACCGGGTTTGCCGAAAACTATATACTCGACTCCGGTGGTGTAACTTCCGGTGACCCATTTTCCTCCGCGGAACCATATCAGCTTGATTATGCCGGTGTCGTCTCCGAAATCCGCCACGAGACGTTTTCCTTTTCCATGTCCTTCACTATAAAATCCCCTGATAAATCCCTTCACCTGGACATAAGGAAGATCCGGATCGAGCTCTTCAACCTTGTAAAATTTTGTCCTGTCGACATATTTATAGGGGAAGTAATACAAAAGATCCCGGAATGTGATGATGCTCAGTTCATTGTTAAGCAGCTCAGCCCTTTTTGGACCCACTCCGGTAAGGTATGTTATATTGGTATCGAGGAAATCCTGTGTCATGGTCACCGAAAATAAGTAATTTTGAAAACCTGTCCTAATAAATTGAGCCCTCATGAATTTTTACCATGTCATAAAATATTTCGAATACGTCATTCACTCGGGCCATAATAAGGGTCATGGAGTTCACAGCCCTTTTATTTTCGATCTTGTTTCGCGGGTATTCAGGAATAAAAACGACCGGGAGGTTGTCTTAAGAATTGAAAAGATACGGAAGAAGCTTCTGAAAGATCACAGGCTGATAGCAGTCAATGATCTCGGGGCTGGAGGAAACAAGAATAATTCAAGAACCAGGAAAGTGTCAGAAATTACAAGATATTCAGCAGTTCCGGAGAAGTTTGGAGTTCTCCTGGGCAATCTTGCTTCTGAATTTGGTAACAGGCCCATAGTCGAAATGGGAACATCCCTGGGGTTCAGCACCATGTACATGGCTGCTTCCTGCTCATCAACCGTATACACAATCGAAGGTTGCAGCAGCTGTGCCGCCATTGCCCGGGAGAACTTCAGCGAGGCAGGGTTAAAGAATATCGTCTTACTTACAGGCAGCTTCGACTCTGTTCTGCCGGAACTGGAAGCAAAAGGGATAAATCCCGGAATGGTTTTCATCGACGGCAACCACAGGAAAGAACCTGTTCTAAAATATTTTTCCGAATTATTATCGGTCTCGGGTGAAGATACTGTATTGGTGTTCGATGATATTTACTACTCCAGGGAAATGACAGAAGCCTGGGATGCAATTCGATCATCGGACAAAGTTTCGGCGAGTGTGGATATTTTCCGGATGGGCATTGTGTTCCTAAAACCGAATATTACGCGTAACCACTATATAATCAGATATTAACAAAAATTAAGATATCATAAAACGTTAAATTGACTTATTTAATCTATTTTCGGACTTTTAAAAAACTAAGACAACATGGAAAAGGTAATCGAGATTCAGAATATCGTTAAGAACTACCAGATCGGATCGGTGATTGTAAGGGCTCTGCGTTCTGTCTCAATTGACATTAAACGCAATGAATATGTCGCAATCATGGGCCCATCGGGATCCGGGAAATCCACCCTGATGAACCTGCTCGGATGTCTCGATACACCCACAAGCGGAGCTTATATTCTTAACGGCACCGATGTCAGCAAGATGGCGGACGATTACCTTGCCGAGATCAGGAATAAGGAGATCGGATTCGTTTTCCAGACCTTTAACCTGCTCCCGCGTTACACTGCGCTTGAAAATGTGACCCTTCCGCTTATTTATGCAGGCATCCAGAAAGTTGAAAGGGAACAGCTTGCAAAGGACACCCTTGCCCAGGTCGGACTTGCCGACAGGATGGATCACAAACCGAATGAACTTTCCGGCGGTCAGCGCCAGCGTGTTGCCATAGCCAGGGCTCTTGTCAACAAACCTTCAATCATACTTGCCGACGAGCCTACAGGTAACCTCGACAGTAAGACTTCAATAGACATCATGGGTCTTCTGGATGCCATTCACAAAAAAGGCAATACTGTCATCCTGGTTACACACGAGGAAGATATAGCAAGGCATGCTGAACGCATTGTAAGGTTGTTCGACGGGGAGATCTCTCAGGATTACCTCAACGCAAACCGAGTAAAGTATAATTAGTCCTGCAGCCTTAATGAAGATCTACACCCTTACTGGAGATGATGGTACCACTTCACTGTGGGGTGGAGGCAGGGTGCCAAAGCACTCCGCAAGGGTGGAGGCATATGGTTCTGTTGACGAACTTATCGCCTGGATCGGGCTGCTTCGTGACCTGAAGGAGAATTCAGGAAGGAGCGGGATATTGATATATATTCAGGATCAATTGATGAGGGTGGCGGCGCTTCTTTCATGTGTTGATGCCAGACACAACAGGAAGCTGTTGCATCCGGATGCCGATTGTCTGTCGAAGCTCGAGGCTGAAATTGACAGTATGGAGGCGAAGCTGCCTCCTCTCAAAAGTTTTATTCTTCCCGGGGGAAATATTTCCGTATCTTATTGCCATGTTGCAAGATGCGTGTGCCGCCGGGCTGAAAGGACCGTAACCAGGCTTAAAGAATCTGAGGAATCACCCGATATCATAACTAAATTTCTCAACCGTTTGTCGGACTACCTGTTTGTTTTAGCCAGGATGATCGGATATGAAACTGGTTATCAGGAAGTTAAATGGCCCCTGATCTGATTTAATAATAAAGTGCGCTATTTATTGTTTAATTAAAATAATATATATATTTGCGACTTTATTAAAGGGCTATAACTTAATCAGAAAACTATGTACTGGACGCTTGAATTGGCATCAAAATTAGAGGATGCTCCCTGGCCGGCAACCAAGGACGAGCTGATTGATTTCGCAATAAGGTCAGGCGCCCCTATGGAGGTTATCGAAAATTTGCAGGAGATTGAAGATGAAGGTGATATTTACGAGAGCATCGAGGATATCTGGCCTGACTATCCGAGCAAAGACGACTTCTTTTTCAATGAAGATGAATATTGAAAAAGGCTGACGGGAAGTCAGCCTTTTTTAGCTTCTAACGCACCGTTATATCTCTTCCTTCCGTTACATTGGCTTATCCATTGGTTTGGTGCTGCTTCCGATATCGGAAACGACCTTCCATTTGCCATCTATCTTTTTGTAGACAGTGACGTAGTTGCCTTCATCACTTTGTTTTCCGTCCGGACCGACATTTTTAACAGTGAATTTGCCGTATTCCACCGCAAGATCACCCGAGGATGCCACATCGACCCTGTCTGTTGTCCAGTCACCTTCCAGATTGGGATATTTCTTATTTTCATCCAGGTAATTCTGCCTTATGGCTTCCTTGCCCTTCAGAGGTTCCCTGTTGCGGCCGTAAACAACGGCGTCGTCAGCAAAAATTTCGATGATCCCATCTACATCATGGTTCCTTTCCATTTTGAGCCAGTTTTTTGAGATCTCCTTGACAGCCATCTCATCCGCTGCTACATCTGCCCTGGACATGCCGCCTTGCTGTGCAAAAGCTGTCACTCCCAGAAAAAGCAAACCCATCAAACCCATAAGCTTTTTCATTTCTCTAATCTTTAAGTTTATAATTGTAACAAAACCGGGATTATCAGCCGGTTGACTGTTTAATGATTTTTACACGAATAAGAACATTCAGGATGTAATTATTGTTCGTGGAAAATTTAGATTTTCAGATTTATTTCTAAGGCCATAGCCTGTATTGCCCGTAAAAGCAATAAAAAGAGCAAAGATTGTAAAGTTCTGAAACCTATTCCTTGAAAATATCTGCTTTTTGTTTAGGTCTCAGCTTATCGAGCCATGTAAATCCCTCAAGCCTTAGTTCGGCCGGATCCGTGGTCATTTTGGGAGGGTCAATTACTCCTTCAGGGTTGCCATGATCGATAATGGTTGTAACCCTGCCGTTGTCAACAAATGCCTCAATCTTAGCACATCTTGACTGGTTCACGCCGGTTATCTCATTCCCGTCAATAAGGAAATAGATAGATTCACCGTTGCCGTTCACTTCAATCTTATTCAGTTCATTATCTTTGAAAAATCCGGTAAGTGTACGGCCTTTGATCTGGTTATACCTCAAAGTGTCTATCTGGGAGATAACGAAGGCGGAGGTGTACAGCTCGAGTTTTTCTGCCTGCCTGTTTTTTGTAAATATTGCCATTGAGTCAGAAAGAAGCTGGTATTCCTCCGTCCACATGATCGGCTCCTGGTAAAATCTTATGACCGAGTCACGGAAGGAGTAGGCGAGGGAGTCGCATCTAACCTGCATGCGTTTGCTGAAAATTTTTACTTTATGATACGCTCTCATCAGCCTGTATGCGTTTGAAGTGTCGGCAATTGTTACAGCGCTTATAGTGTCGGCATGCATGAACAGCGAGTCTTCGTCGGAAACCTGGACGAACATTGCCTTTTTGGTTACCATGAACCGCTCAGGCTGTTTGTAATACCATGCATAATCCCCTTCGACAATAAGGTTGTTCGTCGTATCCTGGATCACAACATTCCTGTATGCCTCGCCGTAACCCGTGCTGTCGTTGTAGAACAATGAATCGCCATGGACTATCTGTTGCATGTTGTCGATCATGGCTTTTTTCCATACAGAAGTGACCTGATTCCTAGTATCGAACCAGCCTTTCTCGCAATACATGTTAAGGCTGTCGCCGGTGAGCTTCGTAGGGCCGGTGAAATATGAGATTTCAGTTTTGGTGTTATAATCCATGGTGTCGGCCTTCACCACGTAATCCGGACTAACTATTTTTACGCTGTCCTTGAAATGGAACAGGTTCTGGGATACATAATAAACCCCGGTTAAACTTGTAAGGACATTATCAGCGTTGGTTATTCTTCCCCCGGTATTATAGTTTGCGATTTTATTCCTGACGTCATAATTAATTACATCAGTATAAAGGTGTGTTTCCTTATCGATAAGCTCAACGCTGTCCCTGACGAGAGCAGTCTCCGTGACGCCGTCGTAGAAAATGTAATTGCCATAGAGATCGAGGGTGTCTCCCTGTTCTATATGCACATTCTGGAATCCGGTAAGTTGTTGTTTCTGAGATAAATAGTGAGCGCTGTCGCAATACATCAGCACCTCATTGTGTTTAAACCTGACGTTACCGTAAAGATGATGCACCTCCTCACCGCTCATGTCAGTAAACTTGACATCCTCATCAGCAATGACCTCAATTTTCTTTCTTACGGTCTTCCTGGCCTGTGGTTCCTGGGCAAAGATAAAAGGTACAAATAGTACAACCAGTAAAAAGTAAAGCAGATATTTAAATGATCTGAATGAACCCTGCTGTTTTATTTTAACCATCCGCTTTTCAGAAATTCACATGATTTGAATTCATCACCTATCCTGATGTAGGTGGTTGCCGTTTTTTCGCTAATCCACTTGTCGAATGCTTTTTGCCTTTCCTTTTCAAGCGCTGCATTATAGAGAGCCTGGTAATCATCTTTCAGGTTCGCCGTATGGGCCGGAAGCACATTGTCGAGCCT
>JBLNAO010000328.1:0-9343 GCA_050259395.1 Chloroflexota bacterium | reverse complement strand
AACAGGCTTGGAACATTTGCCTGTATTTCGTCAATAGGTCCGGGGGCAACAAACATGATAACTGCAGCTGCATGTGCAACCATCAACCGCCTGCCTTTGCTCCTGATTCCCGGAGATATCTTTGCGCATCGCATAGCAGCGCCTGTTCTCCAGCAACTGGAGTCGTCATCATCTCAGGACATTTCAGTTAACGATTGTTTCAAGCCGGTATCGAAATACTGGGACAGGATCTACAGGCCGGAACAACTGATCACTGCCTTGCCTGAAGCGATGCGGGTCCTCACCTCACCAGCCGAGACCGGAACCGTGACACTTGCCATGCCACAGGATGTACAGACTGAAGCTTACGATTTTCCAATTGATCTCTTCAGGAAAAGAGTTTGGAAAATTACCCGCCCCAGGCCTGATCTGCCGCTGTTGAAGGAAGCAGCGAAAATGATCAGGGCCTCGAAAAAACCTGTAATTATTGCTGGTGGCGGAGTCATCTACAGCAGTGCCGAGGAGACGCTCAAAAAGCTTGCAGAGCAGACCGGCATGCCCGTTGCAGAAACTTTTGCAGGAAAAGGTTCATTGAGGTTCGATCATCCATGTAATCTTGGTGCCGTCGGAGCCACAGGAACTCCCGGAGCAAACATCATTACTTCCGGGGCTGATCTTGTAATCGGCATAGGCACCAGATACAGTGACTTTACAACTGCATCCAAAACCGCTTTTCTTAATCCGGAAGTGAAATTCATTAATATAAATATTTCAGGTTTCGATTCATACAAGCAGTCAGCAGTGCCGTTGACTGCAGATGCAAAAGTATGCCTGGAGGAACTCTCAGAATACCTTACTGGATTCAGGGTATCTGAAGAGTACTATGAAGCGAACAGGAAGATGAATGCCGAGTGGGACAGGCAGGTGAGTGAGTTTTATTCAGAATCAGGTTCAGTTCCGGTTTCGCAGGCTGAAGTTGTAGGTGCGGTGAATGGTTTTGCCGGATCGCGTGATGTGGTGGTATGTGCCGCAGGAAGCCTGCCAGGTGATCTTCATAAACTCTGGAGAACAAGAGATTCCAAAGGCTTCCATCTTGAGTATGGTTATTCCACTATGGGATACGAGTGTGCTGCAGGCATTGGTGCAAAAATAGCTTGTCCCGACAGGGAGATATTCGTAATGGTTGGCGACGGCAACTGGCTGATGATGAACAATGAGCTGGTTACTTCAATACAGGAAGGAATTCGTTTCACAGTAATACTCCTGAATAACAATGGGTTCGCAAGCATAGGAGGGTTGTCGGATTCTATCGGTTCTCAGCGTTTCGGAACCAAATACCGGTACAGGGATGATAATACCGGCCAGCTTACCGGCGATGTCCTGCCAGTTGATTATGCCCAGAATGCACGCAGCCTCGGCGCCCATGTTATCGAAGCCCATGATATCCCTTCATTGAAAAAGGCGCTTGAGGAAGCAAAACATCAAAACAAGACGACTGTTATAACTATAGAGACCGATCTGTATAAGGGCGTTCCCGGATATGCATGGTGGGAAGTTGCAGTTTCGCAGGTTTCAGAAATAGACTCGGTAAAAAAGGCCTATAAGAATTATGTTGAGAACAAGAAGAAACAAAGATATTTCCTTTGACACGGATCTGGAGTTTTATCAACTATAATAAATAGAAAAAATGACCAGGATATTAAAAAATTATATAAATGGTAAATGGGCAGACTCACTGGGTAAAGATTATCTCAGTGTAATAAACCCGGCCGATTCGTCCATCATCGCAAAAGTTCCTGCAGGCACCAAGCAGGATGTTATGCTTGCAGCTGAAGCCGCACATGCAGCCCAGCCATCATGGCGCAATGTTCCTGCCGAACAGAGGATACAATACCTTTTCAGGATGAAGCAGCTGTTGGAGGCGAATGCTGATAACATAGCAAGGATCTGTACAATGGAATGCGGTAAAACATTCGCTGAGTCAAAAGCTGAGATAGTGCGTGCCGTGGAAAATATCGAAGTGGCTTGCGGTATTCCAAAATTGTTGCAGGGCGATATCTCGGAAGATATCACGACAGGGATCGATGAGTTTTATATCAGGCAACCTGTAGGCACCGGGGCATGCATTTCACCCTTTAATTTCCCGGTAATGATACCTTTCTGGTTCATGCCTTATGCAATTGCCTGCGGGAACACCTACGTGGTAAAACCTTCGGAGAAAGTTCCTGTTACAATGACCACCATCTTTGAGATCTTCGAAGAACTGAAGCTTCCGGCTGGAGTGCTGAATATGGTTCATGGCGGGAAGGAAACCGTTGATGGAATACTTGAGCATCCTTTTATTCAGGCAATAAGTTTCGTTGGTTCTTCTCCGGTGGCAAAATACATTTATCAGACCGGAACAGCCCACGGAAAAAGGGTGCAGGCCCAGGGAGGAGCAAAGAATCCGGTTGTAATTATGCCCGATGCAGACGAAGATACAACGGTTAGGATAATCACCGATAGCGCATTTGGCTGTGCAGGCCAGAGATGCCTGGCTGCTTCTGTTGTGATTACAGTAGGTGATGCTGCAGAAAAGTTCACGGGGAAGCTCATTGCCGCAGCAAAGAACAAAAAGACCGGTAATGGCCTTGACAGCGATGTAGACATGGGGCCGGTGATTACAAGTGACAGCAAGACAAGAATAGAGAATCTCATTCAGAAAGGAGTCGATGAAGGAGCTACCCTTCTCCTGGATGGCAGGAATGCAAAAGTGCAAGGTAGCGAAAAGGGGAACTTCATTTTGCCGACGATCCTGGGAGATGTAAATCCAGCCGGTGAAATTTCCGGCACTGAAATATTCGGGCCGGTACTGAGCATAATAAATGCAGGAACCCTTGATGAAGCAATAGAGATAATCAATAAAAGCAGATACGGTAACTCGGCATGCATCTTCACCAAAAGCGGCGCTGCTGCCAGGAAATTCAGGCGTGATGCCATTTCAGGCAACATTGGGATAAACATTGGCATAGCTGCGCCGGTTGCACACTTCCCTTTCAGCGGATGGAAAGAAAGCTTTTATGGTGACCTGCACGGGCAGTCAAATCACGCGGTGGAATTTTACACACAGACCAAAGTCGTTATCGAGAGATGGCATGATGAATGGACAAGAAAATTTTAAAATATTCCTAACCTAACCTTACAAATATGATAAAAATTGCAAATGCCCCTTGCTCATGGGGAGTGCTCGAGTTCGAGCTTACCGGTAAGGCCGCCGGATACGAACAAGTCCTTGATGAGATCAGGGAAACCGGTTATGAAGGTTCCGAACTCGGCGATTGGGGTTTCATGCCGACGGATCCCGCTGCGCTGAAAAAAGAGCTTGACAAACGCTCGCTTAATATGGTAGGTGCTTTCGTCCCTGTCTTTCTGAAAGATAAATCGCAGCATTCATCCGGCATCGAAAACGCTGTAAGAACTGCAAGGCTGATGGCAGAGGCAGGATACAAAGATGCTTTTATAGTTCTGGCCGACAACAACGGCAGTATACCGGAGCGTACGCAGAATGCAGGACGGGTGACAAAAGCAATGGGATTGACGAAGCATGAGTGGAAAGTCTTTGCCGAAGGTGCTGATTCAGTTGCTTCTGAGGTTAAGGTTAAAACCGGACTGAGGACGGTCTTTCATCATCACTGTGCGGGATACGTTGAAACCCCAGAGGAAATAGATACACTTATGGAGATGACCGATCCATCGCTTCTCGGGCTCGTTCTCGACATGGGCCATTACATGTTCGGAGGTGGCAAACCGCTTTCCGCAATCAGGAAACACAGCAAACGCATCTGGCACATACATTTTAAGGATTGTGATCCTGCCATAGCTGAACGATCCAGACAGGAAGGATGGGATTATTTCAAATCCGTCGGCAGCGGAGTCTTTTGCGAATTGGGCAAAGGATCTGTCGATTTCCCTGCAATAGTCAAAGAACTTAAGCAACGTGCATATTCAGGATGGATCGTCGTTGAACAGGACGTGCTTCCGGGCATGGGAAATCCGAAAGAATGTGCATCCCGTAACAGGAAGTATATAAAATCACTCGGACTTTAACATTATATCAGATACTCATCTAAAAACCTAACAATATGAAAAAGCTTAAGATAGGAGTTATTGGCACAGGCAGAATCGGCAAGGTGCATCTTGCGACACTAGTCAGAAACGTTCCGGAAGCCGAAGTTGTTGCTGTTGCCGATGTTAATCTGCAGGAAGCCAGGCAGGTTGCCGGCAATCTGGGGATAAACGCAGTCTACGCTAAATACATGGATGTGGTAAAGCATCCTGATGTGGAAGCGGTTGTAATCTGTTCCCCGACGGATACGCACGCTCAGTACATTGTCGATTGTGCAAAAGCGGGAAAACATATTTTTTGTGAAAAGCCTGTCGATCTTTCAATCGAGGTTATTAAGGGCGCTCTCGGTGCTGTTGCTTCTGCCGGGGTGAAGCTTATGGTAGGCTTCAACCGGAGGTTTGACCCAAATTTCCTGAAAATAAAGCAAATGGTAACTGACGGTAAAATAGGGGAGCCTCATATTATAAAGATAACCTCACGCGACCCTGCGCCTCCTTCAGCAGGTTATGCAGCCAGTTCAGGCGGAATGTTCCTGGATATGACAATCCATGATTTCGACATGGCGCGGTATGTTTGCGGAAGCGAAGTGGAAGAGGTTTATGCAAGGGCAAATGTATTGGTCGATCCTGCAATCGGGAAAGCCGGTGATGTAGATACTGCTGTTATTACACTAACATTCCGGAACGGTGCCATCGGGGTTATTGATAATAGCCGTAAAGCTGTTTATGGTTACGATCAGAGGGTGGAGGTCTTTGGTTCAAAAGGCATGGTTTGCGCTGACAACAATTATCCCGAGAACCACAGTTATTTTGCCGGTGACGGCGTTCACAGGTCCCTGCCTCTTAATTTCTTCATGGACAGGTACCTCGAAGCTTATGCCAATGAGATGAAGATTTTCTGCGATGCAGTTGTTAACGGAAAGGAATTGCCTGTCTCAGGTGAAGATGGACTGATGTCTGTTGCAATAGCTCTTGCAGCGAAGAAATCGCATCTTGAGAGAAGACCTGTTAAGCTGAATGAAATAATATAACCGGGTTCCGGAATATTATTTTTTTGGCACGAGTGCTGAGGCAGTCCAGTTCTTCATGAAGCCAATCACTTTTTTCTGATCGTAACCCTGGCCGGATTCGAGAAGGGCACTGTCCTGTATATGAAGCACCTTGCCGTTTCCGTCGATGATTATAAAGACCGGAAAACCGAATCTTGTCGGGTTGCCGAGATATGCATTGGCTGCATCATTCTTATTTTCCGGACTGTAGTTAAGCTTAACCGGAACGTAGTTATCAGCTATCACCTTTGATATGTCAGCATCTGCCTTGCAGAATGCATCGAACTTTATGCACCAGGGGCACCAGTTTCCGCCATATTGGATCAGGACTTCTTTCCCAGTAGATTTTGCCAGGGCAACAGCCTCTTTGATCTGTTTCATGCCATCGAGCGAAGTGTCATATAGTTTTTTTTCGGATTGGCCGTATGTCGTGACTGTTATCAGCAACAGGGTAAAAAGTATTGCCAAGCTCAACGTGTGTCGTGTTTTCATTTTCAGGATTTAAGATTTCAAAGCTATAAAAAAAATTGAGTGTGTTCGCTCTCGCTCTCACACTCTCTCTTTTTCTGTACCCGGAGCCGGGATCGAACCGGCACAGCATTGCTGCCACTGGTGTTTGAGACCAGCGCGTCTACCAATTCCGCCATCCGGGCTTAATTACGCTAAAATTGCCCACCGGGCAATTTCTTAACGCTCAGCCCTGCCATCCGGGCTTAAATTGGACTGCGAAAATAAGGAAAAATTTGCTATTTCTTTCCCTGGTTATACCATTTATCTTCACACTCACTGATTACTGATTACCGATTTCCGATTACCCATTACCGATTACTGCTTGTTGCTTACTGCTTACTCCTTACTGCTTACTCCTTACTCCTTACTCCTTACCCCTTACTCCTTACTCCTTACTCCTTACTCCTTACTTCTTCCTCACAAGCATCTCCCTTACGGCAATCTCAATGCCTTCCCTGTCAAATCCGCATTCCCTGTAAAGCTCTTCCTGTGTGCCATGCTCGACGAAATAATCGGGTATCCCGAGCCTTCGCACTTCAGCATTGTACCCGTTATCGGCCATGAACTCCAGCACAGCGCTGCCAAAGCCTCCCCGCAGGATGCCGTCTTCAATTGTAATGATATGGCCAAACTTCCTGAAGACAGAATGAAGAAGCTCTTTGTCAAGAGGGGCAGCGAACCTCATGTCATAGTGGGCAACTGAAATATTTTCATTCTTAAGCTTTCTAATGACCTTTGCCACATCGTTGCCGGGATTGCCCAGAGAAAGAACTGCAAGTTCATCACCTTCACTTAAAAGCCTTCCTTTGCCTATCTCAATCTCCGTGAAGGGTTGCCTCCATTCAGGTTCCAGTCCCCTGCCTCTCGGGTAGCGGATTGAAAAAGGGCACTTGTTTTTTTCAAGCTGAGCGGTGTACATAAGGTTGCGCAGCTCAATTTCGTCCATCGGGGCGGAAACGATTATATTCGGGATGCTGCGCATGAAGGCAATGTCGAAGAAGCCGTGGTGTGTTGCCCCGTCTGACCCGACAAGACCACCCCGGTCGATACAGAATATGACATGCAGATTCTGAAGAGCGACATCATGTATTATCTGATCGTAAGCGCGTTGCAGGAACGATGAATATATATGGCAAAAAGGTATCATGCCCTGCGTTGCAAGTCCTGCCGAGAAAGTTACGGCGTGTTGTTCTGCAATGCCCACATCGAACACCCTGTCTGGCATTTCTTTCATCATTATATTCAGATGACTTCCCGAAGGCATTGCAGGAGTAATTCCCACAATCTTGTTGTTCTGCCTTGCAAGCTCGAGGATGCTTTCCCCGAATACCTCCTGGTACAGCGGGATTTTATCAGTCCTCGGCGTTTCGACTATTATTCCGGTTTCCTTGTTGAAAATGCCAGGAGCATGGAATGTAGTCTGGTTCTCTTCAGCCTGCCTGAACCCTTTGCCTTTTGTTGTAATGCAATGAAGAAGCTTTGGGCCGGGGATTCTTTTCAGGTCCTGAAGAACCCGGGTCAAATGGAGTATGTCGTGCCCGTCGATGGGTCCGAAGTACCTGAAATTGAATCCCTCGAACAGGTTGCTCCTGTCGAGGATGGTTGATTTCAGTCCGGCCTCCAGCTGTGCTGCAAGGCTTCTCGCATTAGGGCCATGTTTCCCGAAGATAGACAGTGCATTCCAAACCTTGTCTTTAAACCTGTTATAGGTCTTGCTGGTGGTGATATCGAGCAGATACTCCTTCAAAGCACCGACGTTCGGATCGATTGCAATATTGTTGTCATTCAGTATAACAAGAATGTCGAGCTTGCCTATCCCCGCGTTATTCATTCCCTCAAATGCCTGGCCTGCGGTCATTGCCCCATCGCCGATGACCGCAACCACATGACGGTTTTCTCCCTTCTTCTGTGCTGCAACAGCCATTCCGACAGCCGCTGAGATTGATGTCGATGAATGACCGGTTCCGAAAGCGTCGTACTCGCTTTCCGCCATTTTTGGGAATCCCGATATGCCCTTGTATTTCCTGTTTGTGGAGAATTTTTCGCGACGACCGGTCAGGATCTTATGTCCATAAGCCTGGTGCCCTACATCCCAGATTATTTTATCATAAGGAGTCTTGAAAACATAATGCAGTGCAACAGTCAGCTCGACAACACCAAGGCTTGCCCCGAAGTGCCCAGGGTTGTTACAGACAATATCAATAATGAACTGCCTGAGTTCGTGGCTGACTTTAAGAAGATCCTGAGGCTGTAGTTTTCTCAGATCTTCGGGTGTTATGATTTTGGAGAGTAGAGTCTCTTCAGTCTGCATTAAAGAAAAACATTACAAAAATCGACCTGCAAATATAAGAATTATTATTCCGAGGTGTTTTCCGGGTGTTATTACCTATTTTCTTATTTTTGTTCCGATCAGACAATTTTTACTGCCGATAATCTGTTATTAAGAAAACCTTTACGGAACCATGAAGAAAACATTTATCTGCCTTCCTGGACTAGCACTTATGCTCATCTTTTCAGTGTCATGTGTCTCGGGCAGGAAGTATGGAAAACTCCAGGATACAAGCAAGAATTTCATGAATGAACGCGATGATTTCAAGGCAAAAAACATCGGCCTTGAAATGGAGAACCGGGAGCTTGAGGCGAGTATCGCATCGCTTAAAAAAGAGACTGAAACCATAAGGGGTGACATTCAGAGGGTCAGTGCAGAACGTGATAAAGCCCAGGAAGATTACAACAAAATTCAGTCTCAGTACAATGAGCTGCGTAACTCGCACGAGGACCTTGTGAGAGGAAACGTAAGGGAAACACAGAAGCTTCTTTCCGAATTACAGTCTGCGCAGAAGAACCTGCAGGAAAAAGAGGATCTCCTCAGGCAGCTTGGTGCGAACCTCGATGCCAGGAAAGCGTCGCTCGATGAGCTTAATTATCAGCTGGAACAGAGGAATGCCCGTCTTGCCGAGCTCGAGAAAATACTGGATGCCCAGAAAAGAATTGCCCAGGATCTAAAAAACAAGGTTTCAGAGGCCCTGCTTGGATTTGAGAACAATGGTCTTACTGTCACCACGAAGGATGGCAAGGTTTATGTCTCTCTCGACGAAAAACTGCTTTTCAAATCTGCAAGCTGGGATATCGACGCCAATGGCAGGAATGCTTTGAAGAAGCTTTCGGGAGTTCTGGAGAAAAATCCTGGCATACAGATCATGATCGAGGGCCATACAGACAATGTTCCGTACAATCCCGGTAACAGTCAGCTTAAGGATAACTGGGATCTTAGTGTAAAAAGGGCCACAACAGTTGTAAGAACCCTGCTTGACGGGTCGAAAATTGAACCCGCAAGACTTACTGCCGCCGGCAGGAGCGAGTACCTTCCTGTTGAGGCGTCAAACACATCCGAAGCCCGTACCAAAAACCGCAGAACTGAAATCATCCTTACTCCGGATCTGACGGAGTTGTACAGGCTGATAAATAAGTATTAGCTCTTTTCCCGATTTCTGTAGTTACATAGTTTCACAGAGAAGGGACAGAGTTACACAGAAGTAATAATTATGCTCTGTGCCACTTTGTGATTCTCCGGATTTCCTCTGTGTAAGTTCTTCACTCTGAAAACTCCTGCAGCTTTACTCTCATTTTCTTAAGGGCCTGGAGAAGATTTTCCTCAGGACGGAGGAAATTCTGATCTCCCCAGAACCCCGGATCGTAGC
>JBLNAO010000327.1:0-4897 GCA_050259395.1 Chloroflexota bacterium | reverse complement strand
ACTTTTTCAAGCGCGGAAGTGCGCTCCATTATTTCGAGGACAGTCTGGTCTGTTATCGAAGTTCTTGGCCGGTTGTCAAGATTATAGAAATCTTCTCCCATTGGAAGGAATATTCTCGATTCGAACATTGCAGGTTCTTCAACCCTGGTTTCAACGACCCTGATTACAGAATCAGTGCGTTCTCTAAGCACAACCTGCTGTTCCTTCGCTTTCAGGCTTATGATCCAGAGCTCCGTTATTCCATTCCTCCTGAGCACCTCGACAATCCTGTCAACTTCACTGCGCTGGTCTATTTCATTGATTCTCACTTTGAAATATCCGTCAGCAATTACGATGTCCACCTTCCTGCCAAGAAGCCTTTCGAGGTTCTTCCTCAGGTTATCGGCATTGTTCCGGTTCCTGAAAGCTCCAAGCTGAATTGCCCAGCTGTCCTTTGTTATGGTTACCAGCTCTTCCACCACCTCATGCACTATCATTACCGAAGTGTCTTTCCTTATGACAGGTTCAGCCTTTTTCACCTCGGGGACAACCGTATCGGATTCTGCCATACGCAGGTTGAAATCCAGCCCGTCGACAACATCTCCGTCAAGGCCTGGAATTATGGTGAAATCCCTTGTAACAGGGACAGAAATCATACCCAGCTTTGAAAGCTGGGATGTGTCTATGGCGGCATAAAAATCCCCCGGTGTAAGCCCGAACCAGGTGAAGTAACCATCATCTTCGGTGAGGGTGCTGCCGACAGGTTTATGTGATTTTGTGAAGAAACGTACGATCATCCTGCCTATTCCTCCCTGGTCTCCCCTCTTTTCGAGGCTCACGGTTCCTGAAGCTTCACCTACAACTGTCACAGGTATCTCTATATGCTTCATAATTTCGGGATCTACGGCAACATTCAGGACTCTTACAGGAAGTCTCCACGAGATATTCTCAAAGCTGTTGGCATCGAGGTCGAGGAAGCAGCTTGTATATGGCTCGAGCCCGAGGATCCTTATTGTTGTATCGCTTTCGCTTTTTTCAACTCTGCCGCCTGTTGCCCTCAGGTTAAGGCCTGGAGCCTTGGGTTCACCTGCATCCCTGATCCCGTTGGCGTTGAGATCGATGAAGGGAATAACTGAAATGCCTCCTTTCCCTACATTGAACTGGTTATCAGTTCCAAGGAACCTTGTTTTTTTATCATAGATCAGGCTTCCGCGTGCATACTCTATAAGTGATGTTACGCGATTGCTCTGGCGCACCGACATGCCTGCCTGGGCAAAGCTGAAGTTGTAACGGAAGCCCAGCTCAGCCATCTTCAGGTTATTGTTGAAGTTTTGCTCAAGCGAGAAGTTGAGGAACGCATTTTCCTTTATCCTTTTTTCTACGGCAAGCCTTGCCGAGATGAATTCATTATGAGTATAGCCGTATTGAGCCTGTGGCATCACTACGAAGTTCGCGGGAAGTCTCAACGAAAGCGACAGGTTGCTGTATACGAAAGGATCCGTTTTCCCGATGAAGATGCCGTAAGTGGTAAAGTTGGTGTTCAGGCCCAGGAAGGTGCCTGAAAACATCCATTCTCCTGTTGTGTAATCGGTTGATGAAGGTGTGAGCTCACCGTTGACCATCCTCACCGAAGGCAGCACAATCTGGTAAACACTGAACCTGTTATAAGAAGAAAATCCCTTCAGCCTCAGTGGCAATGCAAGTGAAGCCTTCCTCTCTTCGAGATAGTTGTACATAATGGCAGTCTGTCCCCTGACGTATTTCGTATAATTCAGGTCCAGCTGGATGTTCGAGGGCATCCTGTATGAGAATGCGCCTTTTGTTCTTACACCGTGAGTGTATTCGCCGGATAAAAGTATATTGTTGAAAACGTTCCATGAAGCGTTCACATAAGGCATTACCGGGGATGATGTGACTGATGACAGGTATTCGACCCCGCCGCCGAAAGTGAAAAACCGGGAAACTCCGTAATTCATGCTTACGCGCGAAAACCTGCTGAATGATGAATCCTCGACAACACCGGCGCTGACCCTGTATTCGAATGTTTTCTCGGGAAGGAAGTTGAACGGGATGTTGATGTTCTGTTCCTTCACTTTTTCTTCTCCCCAGGGTCCGTAAAACTTTAGCTGTATGATGGAGTTGCCATAAACCAGTGGCACCTGGAACTGGAAGAATCCCGACGCATCCGCCTTGATATAATCGACAAGCACATTATTGACATAAAGCTCCACTATCCAACCCGGTTCAGTCCGGTCTGAAAGGGTGTAAGTGCCGAAGGAGCGCCTGTAAGTGGTTGGTGTATTTGTAAACTGAACTCCAACGACAGGGTTGAACAGCGTGGAGGTTGCCTGGGTGGCTATCTTGCCGGCCATAGCCTGTTTAAAGACCGAATAATCGTTATCGACATACCTCCAGAGATAATACTGCTGCCTTTCGCTGAATTTATCGAATGAGTTATAATTGAGCGATGCTGTAGCCTCCCCACCTGCGAGCATTGCGCCGAGCGCCAGGTTCAGCCGTGTATCTGTCCTGCCGTTGATTTCCTGTGTCGATATTGCCGACCAGTCAGCCATGCCGAACCTGAACATAGGATAAGAACGCCTGATTGTTGTATCGGCAATCATTTCACCTTTCAGCCGTGAAAGATTCTTGCGCATCTCTTCGAGCCGCATCTCCCTTATCAAGGGCAGTTCAAGCTTGCTGCTTACCGTGACTGAAAGGCTGCGGAAGTTGAAAAAACAATCCAGACCGAATATTTTTCCGAAATATTCTGAACGCAGGTACAGGCTGGTCTCGGTTCTTACCAGGTCGCCGGGATCGAGATTATGGATTTTGTCGTGGTATTTGATGTTGTTGTTTGTTTTGCTGATTGCGAATGGCGCTTCCGGTGTGATGAAAAATCCGGAGACCGATTCAAGGTCCTGCGATGGTTCATTTTTGATCTTAAGCAGGTCAAACAGATCGGTTACGGGAAGATATAGTTGCTGGCCCTTTATCACTGCAGGGATTTCGAATCCGCCTATCCTGGGGATCTCGAGAAAGACAAGGATCTCATCGTATTCAGGCTCTTCCTGTGCATAAAGATTTTTTGCAGAAAGCAGAAGAAGAAGAAACAGGAATGATACGGAGAACATATGCCGGGTGAATGAGAAGGTATATGCTTTCCGGTTGGTCATATAAGTTTAAAGAGGTATAATTCTAGTTTTGATTGAAAATTATAGTGAACGTGCCACTGTATGAACCTGGTGGATTCGCAGCCTGCGATCCGACAGTGAGTGTTCCACCGACATAAAGGTCGACAACTGCATTCGGTGGCAAGGGCCCGGGAAGCACAAACGGGGAAAGAGGATTGGTGGTTGGATTTAGGGTAAGAGTCAACGTTCCGGCCGGGATGCCATTCAAACTAACCGGACCACCCATCATCGGGGTAACCAGTGTTGATGGATTGCCTTTTATCCTGAACACCGCCGGGGCAACGAGATAACCCATTCCAAGAAGCACCACATCACCCGTCGCAGCTCTCCCTCCTGCAGCGCTAACAGAGACGGTTCCGCCTGAGGCTCCGAGATAAAATGCCCCGAAAGCAAGATCGGCTATCTTTGTCACCTGGATCGGACGAGGCGGGAATGGATAACCCTGGGCATACAGACCTGAAAAATTAAAGAAGGTCAGGACAATCACCGGCAAGATGCATTTGACTATCCTCTTACTTATATAATAGGTCTTGATCATCTTCCCTTTACAAAAATTTTTTCCGAATTCCTGAACTTGCCCGAAACAAAACTAACAATATATACTCCGTCTTTCAATGCCGGATCAAATTCATACGAACCATTGGCATAAATCTTCATGTTGTAAACAGCCTGTCCTGTTAGGTTGCTGATCGTCAGTGTTCCTTCCCTGCCTGACAGGCAATTGATTTCGGCATGTACGTTTCCCTTGAAACTGTAAACCAGGAATGGTTTATAATCTGTCTCCCTGCCGGATGATCCGGTTGCAAACCCTTCAAAATTGAGGAAGAACCTGTCGAAATAATCTCCTGCCGGGAGAAATATTTTGTACTCTGAACCTGATGAGAGATCATGCGATTCACCGGTTTCAACATCATAAAGATCGATGGTTCCCCAGGAATATGGACCTTCAATGTTCCTCAGCCTGAAAGCAACTTCTCCGTCCACCAATGCTTTGTATCCCAGTGGGATGGTCGGTATATGCCCATCCGGGAGTGGAAGAGCGTTTATCGAAAGCTTCGAACCGTCATTTCCGAAAGAGAAGAAGTTCGGAACCATCCAGTCAGTATTGAAATACTTTAAGGCATCGAACTCGCTGTCGAAATTTCCGGTCGCCTTTTCGTCAAAATATATCACAAGCGGATCTTCAGTGGGAGATGATGAAGCCATCGAAGCGCTCAGCCGTACCAATGACTTCTCGCCGGCCACGGCAGCACCCTTGATGAATGGCTGTGTCATGTTGACAACTCTTACACTGTTGTCCATCCCAACAACTCCGTCAACAGGAGATATTGTATTCACATGCACCATGAAGCCCTGCATGGAAGGAATTATGTTCGAGGCAACAAGATCGCTGGAGGTACCGTTGACCCAGCTGCTGTAAGTGCCACCCCATTCATCGCCTGCACTTGCCTTGAAGTAATAAAGTGCATTGTCGACATGGGTTTTTGTCCAGCCTGAAGCCGAAGCCCAGTCAATAGGTGAAGGATATGGATTCCCCAGAAGAACCAGCCCCATGGCCCAGGGATTGTTATGATTTGTAACAGTGGCAGAATATGATGAATTGTTGACAATACCCGTCATATCTATCGTTATAGGTGTCTTCAATGCCCCGAAGTTGACTGCATACCCGGCCATCGGCACAAGAGGATTTGCCGGATTGGCATAACCAACAAACGGATCGTAGA
>JBLNAO010000326.1:0-2948 GCA_050259395.1 Chloroflexota bacterium | reverse complement strand
TTCTCCTCAGAAGGGCGAAGAGTGCATAAATTCCGCCTTCTCCTTTATTATCTGCCTTCAGTGTTATGAAAACATATTTTACCGTAGTCTGGAGAGTGAGCGTCCAGAAGATGCTCGACATTGATCCGTAAATCAGCAGCTCATTGAATTCCTTTCCACCCGAAACAATCGCCTGCATTACATACAGCGGGCTCGTACCCAGGTCTCCGAAAACTATTCCAAGCGTAATTATAAAACCTGCAAAAGAAAGTTTACTGATATCAAAATGCCTTTCTCTTTTTCCCACCCTCTTACTTGTTTAAAACCATCTTATTAAAACGCACAAAAGTAGATGAGGAGCTATAAAGAAGTTAGCAAGAGAGGGCATGTAAGTATAAAGATTTTATAAAGATTGACTTCACAGGCAATTATTTGATTTTCAAATTGATTTTTCCGGCGTAAATTTGATGTTTGTTTGAAATGAGAAATAAAAAACTAACTGCGGAGCCTGTCCAGGTCTCAAGGCCTGTTCAATATCTGTTTGTACTGCTCATAATTGCATTTACTGTTGCATTGTGCAGGCCCCTTGCCAACCAGCATGGATATCTCATTGTTGCGTTCATCCTTCTTTCGGAAGTATCAGTGATGGCTATATTTTTCGGGATAGGTCCAATATTGCTTGCCTCAACAATTAGCGCACTTGTCTGGAATTTTTTCTTTATACCTCCTCATTTCGCTTTTCATATAGAGAGGACCGAAGACAAAATAATTTTCGTTTCATTCTTTTTTGTGGCCCTTATCAATGGTGTTCTCACAAACAGGATAAGAAGGCAGGAAGAGGTGACAAGGCTCAGGGAAGAACAGGCTCTTCTCCTTGCTGAATCGGATAAGCTTTACAAGACTCTCTTCACCCTGATTTCTCATGAATTCAGAATTCCCATCGCAACCATTATGGGCGCATCCGATACCCTGTTGACTTCCCGGACATCCGAAAACGACAAGACGGCTCTTTTCGGCGAGATACTGAAAGCATCGGCGAGGCTTAATCACCTTATCGAGAATCTACTTAACATGTCGAGGCTTGAAAGCGGAAAGATCTCGGTGAAGCGTGACTGGTGCGATGTAAACGACCTGCTTAACAGGGTTACAGCAACCCTGTCCCAGCAGCTGGAAGAATTCAGGCTGCATGGTTCGGTTCCTGCAGACATGCCTCTTGTAAAGCTGGACTTTGTTTTGATGGAACAGGTGATTTACAATCTTATCCTAAATGCCACACAGCATGCACCTACAGGTTCTGCAATATATTTCAGGGCATGTTACTCAGATAACAATCTTAAGATCATCATATCCGATTCAGGACCCGGCTTCACGCCGGAACAGCTCAATAAGATATTCACCAAATTCTATCGCGTCGATTCTACCCGTGCCGGGGGACTCGGATTGGGACTATCGATAGTTAAAGGCCTGGTTGAAGCGCATAAAGGCACAATTTCTGTGGAGAATTCCCCTGAAGGAGGTGCTGTTTTTACAATCCTTATTCCTACAGAGATACCTGATATGGAAATAATAAATGCCGCAGAATGAATGAAGAAGCAATACTCATAATCGATGATGAGGTTCAGATACGAAGGTTGCTGGAAATAACTCTTTCAGCAAATGGTTACAAAACCTTATTTGCAGCCACAGGAAAGGAAGGGCTCATATCCGCGGCAACCCAGCACCCTTCGCTTGTAATTCTCGATCTTGGCCTGCCCGACCTGGACGGCTCTGAAGTTCTTGTGAAGATGAGGGAATGGTACAACAGGCCAATAATAGTGCTGAGTGTCAGAAATTCTGAGGAGGATATTGTGGGAGCACTCGACAAAGGTGCCAATGATTACCTTACAAAGCCTTTCAGAAGCGGGGAACTTCTTGCAAGGATCAGGACTGCAATAAGGCTGACAACGGAGAAGACCGACGATCCTGTACTTGAATTCGGCCCTCTTGTAATCGACCTCGCTAATCATATTGTAAAGAAAAATGGCGAAACAGTGAAACTTACAGCGACGGAATTTTCGCTTATAGCATTGCTGGCGAGAAACCCGGGAAGGGTAATGACGCATCATTTCCTGCTCAGGGAGGTTTGGGGATTTGGTTACATTGAGCAGACCCAGTATCTCAGGGTGTTCGTTGCACAGCTCAGGAAAAAAATTGAAGACAATCCCGCAAAACCAACTCTCCTGATCACAGAATCGGGAATCGGTTACAGGTTTGGAGATTAAAAGAATCAGAGAAACCTGTCGAGCCTGAACATTCTCCCAATTAACCAGGATACCCCAAAAAGAGAGAAAAGACCTGCCATGAATATCAATATCAAGTTCATATTTTTTGAATATTATTCTTCCTGTAAAATTGCAGCGTAAGCAATAAGTATTTGATAAAGAAATAAATCTCTTTATAAAGAAAAAATAAATAGCCACGAATTCACGAATTCCCTCGCGCAGGCCCTCCAAACTTTAAGTACTTTAGTCACTGTAGTCATTCTACTGCACTTTTCCTTCTATCTTTGTTATACATCCAAACAGTTTGACTCATGGAACAAAGAATTGCCACGGTGGTCGGAGCCACAGGGCTCATCGGCCACCAGCTTGTGGAACTGCTGCAGGGGGACAACTATTACACCGGTATCAGGGTGATAGTGAGAAGGGAGTTATCGTTCAATGATCCTGCAATTGACGTAAGAGTGATTGATTTCGCCGATTATTCTTCTTTCAAAGCATCCATTGACGGTTCCGCAGTGCTGTTCTGTGCTGTGGGGACAACACAAAAGAAAGTAAAGAGTGACAAGTTCATGTACCGCAAAGTTGACTATGACATACCTGTCCATGCCGCGCAGTTCTGCCTGAAAGCAGGTTGTCAGAATTTCCTTCTGGTCTCATCGGTGGGTGCAAACAGCAAGAGCAATAATTTTTACCTGAAGCTTAAAGGAG
>JBLNAO010000325.1:0-16025 GCA_050259395.1 Chloroflexota bacterium | reverse complement strand
CAGCGTAGTACTTCGCAGTCAGCTTTTCACCCGTGGCTCTTTCGATCATGTCGTTCCAGTAATACCTCGCACCGGGATAGAATACTTCTTTCTTCAAATAATCGCCTACGGCCTTGTCATTTACGAAAGCCTTGTTCTCCGTTATTTTGGTAGTAATGTGATTGTACAGCTGCGAGGCCAGAAGCTCACCCAGCAGGTAATTATGATAGTAGCACGGGTACAGCGCAATATGAATCTTCGTCGCCCAATCGGGCATGTTTCTTCCTTCGGGTTTCTTCAGCAGCTGATACTTCCCGACCATATCCCACCAGAGCTTGTTCAGGTCCTGGTCGGGATTCTCATACATTGATTTCTCAAACCTGTACATAACCTGGACCCACCTGCTGAACACAAGCATCTGAAGCTTTTGCGCCATCATTGCCTGATCAGCAATGGCGTTTTTCTCTTTTTCGTCGATAACTCCCATTCCATACATCCAGCCGGGATCAATTGCAAAACGGCCGAACAGATTTGCAATCGCCTCAGTCGTGAAGGTATGGGCAGCATCCCTCAGGGTGAAGGGGAGATCCCTGTCATTATAGTATGAATACACACCATGACCCAGCTCGTGGAGGATTGTGTTCATCCAGTATGAATCGGGACGAATATTATCAAGTGTCCTCACATCACCTGAGCGGTCGATGTCTGTGCAGAAGGCATGCTGATTCTTTCCGGGCTTTTCGTACAGGTCGCTTTTCTCAAGAATGGGTTCGACATTCAGCCCAATGCCTGCGTAAAATGCCGTTGCCAGCTTCACCGGATCCTGGTTCTCATAATATTTGTCGAAATCAACCGGGTAAATCTCAGGCGCTTCCTGGAAATAACGGTTCTGGTAATGCCATGGCTGCAATTCTCCGGCGGGTACCTTGTAGCGCCTCGAAAAATACATGTCAATCTCGTTCTTAAGGTTCGTGAAACTTTCCCTTGTAAGATTATCGAGTTCGTCGAGAATGGCAGTCACTTCAGCAGGTTCCTGACCTGAAAGCTTCAGGCTCATCTCATGATAGTTGCTGAATCCGAGCTTCTTTGCAATAGTATTCCTGTGCTTTACAAGCCTTATAATATCTTCTGCAACAACAGGACCAATCATCTTCGATCCTTCCCATGTCTTCTTCAGCTCTGTGCTGCTTGTTGCAGTTCTGAGAATTTTTTCGACTTCGTTGTCGGGAATTTCCTTTCCATCGATGTTTGCCCTGAAATTACCGTACTTCTGGCTTATTTCAGTCTCCATGCGGATCTGTTGGGCGATCAGGGATGTGTCGACCTGGCCTCCCAGGAACGCGTTATAAAGAAGATCAAGCTCTCTAGAAAGCAGCGAATCTTTTACCTCTCCCGATTCTTTGATTTTTTTCAGCTTTGCGAAAGAAAGAGTGTCGGTGAATATCCTGGCATAGGCAAAGGATGCCTTCTCGCTCTTTGCATAATCTTCTGTGGTTCCGGTAATGTTGGCGTTCCACGACGCAAGTGCATTTTCACGGTAAAGTGGTATTGCCTTTTCTTCGTATGAACTGATGAATTCCCGAAGGTTGTTTTCCATTTTTTCCTGTTTTGACTGGCATGACCATGTGAGAAACGGCATGGCCAGAAGTGTCATGAATACGGTCTTACGCATTTTCCTCTTATTTTCAGGCGAAGTTAATAATCCCGGCCTTTTGTAAAGATATTATCCGAAAAATTTTATATTTGAGAACCACCTCTTTCCTATGAAACTAAGGTTTATTTCACTTGCAGTCCTGATCCTTCTTACAGGTTGTAAAGGAAGAAAAGAAGGTCAAATGATAATTCAGTCAGAAACCAGTGCTGTATTGGACAGCACTTATATATTTGACGGCAAAACGCTGGATGGATGGGAAATTACAAATTTTGGTCCCCAGGGGCTTGTTGATGTTTCCGGAGGTGAGATCATACTCGGGATGGGGGATGGTTGTACCGGCATCACTTACAAAAAGGATTTTCCAACTGGCGATTACAAGGTAACTCTCGAAGCCAAAAGAGTTAACGGTACAGATTTTTTCTGCGGAATGACATTCCCTGCCGGAAAGGATCCCTGCACCCTCATTGTCGGGGGCTGGGGAGGTACAACGGTAGGCCTTAGCAGTATTGACGGGATGGATGCTTCGGAGAACGAAACCACCACTCACATGAAGTTCGACAATGATCGTTGGTACGATATTTGCCTTGAAGTTAAGGAATCAGGAATCGAAGCCTGGATTGACGATTCGCTTGTTGTTGATTTTGCGAGAAACGCGAAAGATCTGTCAATACGGCCCGAGGTGGAGCTGTCAAAACCATTTGGGATATGTTCATGGAATACGACGGCTGCCTTAAGGAACATCAGGCTGGAATTATTGAAAAAGTAAAATGAAAATCAATTCTACATGCACCTGGCATCGGGCACCATGGAGCAAGCACCCGGCACCCAGCACCAGTACTCCGCAATTATAAATCCAACCATAAATATTTATACACCAAATCTTCCCTTATGAAAAACCTGCTCTTGTCGATATGTATTCTCCTGTTGCTTGCTTCATGCAAAACCAACGAGCTCTGGCTGAATGTCGTCGAACCTGCTCCCGTTACCCTCCCTCCTTATATCAAGAAGGTGGGAGTCATCAACCGAAGTCTCCCTACAGATGAGTCCAAACCTTTGGAAGTTGCTGATAAAGTGCTCTCACTGGAAGGCAAAAACCTTGATAAGGAAGGTGCCGCAGAAAGCATACGAGGGCTTTCTGACGAGCTCCTTACCAATAATCGGTTCACAGAAGTGAAAACTTTAAGTGACATAGATTTCAGGACTTCTCCTTTTACGGTTTTCCCCCTGCCGCTTTCGTGGGATATTGTCTCAAAGATCTGCACTGAAACAGGCACCGATGCACTTTTTTCACTTGAAAAATTCGATACCGACACGAGGCTTGGTTATTCGAATTCAACAAAGGATGTAAAAACTCCGCTGGGAATAATACCTGCCATCGAACACCAGTCTGATCTGGAAACTCTCGTAAAAACAGGGTGGAGGATATATGATCCGGCCTCTAAGGCGATACTCGATGAATTCATTTACGATGAATCTATAGTGTTTCACAGCCGCGGAATTAACCCTGTTACGGCTGCTGCCGGACTGATTGGCAGGAAAGATGCCGTTAAAGAGGTGGGCAACAAAGCAGGACACGGTTATGCCATGAGGCTTATTCCGATCGAAACCAGGGTAATGAGGGATTATTTCGTGAAAGGAACCAACAATTTCAAGATTGCAAAGCGAAAGGCTCAAACAGGTAACTGGGATGCTGCCGGTGAAATCTGGAAGAAGGAAACTGAAAACCCGAAAAGGAAAGTTGCAGGAAGGGCCTTTTATAACATGGCTATAATAAGCGAGATAAACGGGGATGTGGAAGCAGCCATGGGTTATGCAAGAAAGTCATACGAGGATTATAACAATAAATTGGGTATCAGGTATGTAAGGATCCTGGAAAACCGGAGGTACGAAAACGATGTCCTCGACATTCAGGGGCAGAAATAAACCCAGTGACCGTACCTAATGAAAATTGTCTTACCTTCATATCCCTAACCTAATATCTGTCAATCATGAAAACAAATCGTGCAATTCTCATTATTTCCTTCATTCTTGTTTCTGCATTCTCGTTCGGGCAGGCTAATTTTTCAGGCAACTGGGAACTTAACGAATCCAAAAGCAATTTTGGTGACAGCCAGTTCCGCATGTCTTCACCGAAGCTTACAATAACACAGGATGCAGGCACCTTCACTCTTGAGAGAACATTTGTTACACAGGATGGTGAAGAAAGAAAGATGAGCGAGAAATACACCCTCGACGGCAAGGAGAGTGTGAACCCGATGTTCAATTCTTCAAAAAAATCTGTTGCAACCTGGTCACCTGACAAAACAAGCCTTACAGTTGCTTCAACTATGGTTTTCGAATTTAATGGCGAAAGCAATGAGATTAAGACTACCGAAGTATACAAGCTTTCAGAAGGCGATAAGCTGCTTAGTATCGATACCCAGTCAGTCTCGTCGAGAGGTGAAAGGAAGACACTGGCTGCTTATGACAGGAAATAATCGTTTAAAAAATGTTTAGAAATCTTTTTTCCGCTGCATTGTTAATGCTGGCTGTAAGTGCGGGCGCACAGCAGTATCAGCCTTCATGGGAGTCGCTCGATAAACGTCCGGTGCCCGGATGGTTCGAGGATTCCAAATTCGGGATATTCATTCACTGGGGCGTATATTCTGTTCCTTCCTGGGGACCCACCGGCGACAGCATAGGTGTTTATGACAAGTACTCGGAATGGTACTGGAACAAGCTCATGAACACCGGAAGCAAGGTGAACAGGCATTTCAAACAATTTCACCTTTCCACATACGGTCCGAACTTCAGGTACCAGGATTTTGCACCAATGTTCAAAGCTGAGCTTTTCAGGCCGGAACAATGGGCTGAGCTTTTCCGGGAATCGGGCGCAAAGTATGTCGTCCTTACATCCAAGCATCATGAAGGCTTCACACTTTGGCCAAGCGCACAGAGCTGGAACTGGAACAGTGCCGATATAGGCCCTCACCGCGACCTTTGCGGCGACCTCACCACAGCCGTAAAGAAGGAAGGTCTTCATATGGGATTCTATTATTCTCTATATGAATGGTACAATCCTGTCTATAAGACTGATCCTGAGACATATGTCGATGAACACATGATCCCTCAGATGAAGGATCTTGTTTCAAGGTACACTCCTGATATTCTCTGGACCGACGGCGAGTGGGACAAGCCGAGCAAAGACTGGAAGAGCGAATCCTTCCTGGCATGGCTTTACAATGAATCACCGGTTAAGGAGAACGTAGTTGTAAATGACCGTTGGGGCAGCGAGACACGCAGCAAGCATGGCGGAATCTATACAACTGAGTATGGACTTATCGGTGAAAAGGAAGGGATTGATAATACAGTCCCTCATCCATGGGAAGAATGCCGCGGCATTGGCACATCCTTCGGTTTTAACCGCACTGAAGGCCTCTCTGATTATTCCACGGCTGAACAGCTTGTAAAGCTTCTTATTTCAACAGTGTCGGCAGGGGGCAACCTGCTGCTCGACATTGGTCCTGCGGCAGATGGAACAATCCCTGTGATAATGCAGCAAAGATTAATGGAGATAGGAAAGTGGCTGAAAACTAACGGTGAAGCCATTTACGGGTCGAGGGCATTCATCCGGACAAAAAAGGATGAAGGGATAAATCCTGGCACCAATAAAAATGTTTTCTTCACACAGAGAGATAAAGACCTTTATGTGATTTTTACCGAATGGCCAACAGAGCCGGTAGTTCTGAATAATATCAGGCTTTCCGGTAACGTATCCGCCATGCTTCTTGGCGAAAATGCCCAGGTAAGAATAAAAGCTTCCGGAAACAAAGTTACAATCACGCCGCCGGTCCTCTCTCCGGATGATTATCAGCCTGCATATGTTTTCAGGGTGAGCGGATTGATAAAATAGACGATGACTCATTAACCAAACCTACAAATATGAAAAAGAACCTCTTAGTTTTTACAGCTGTACTGGCTATTGCTGTGATCTCATGCAAAACCGAGCCCGGTACAGAGCCCGTGTTGCCTAAGGCAGCGGATATCAGTGAATTTCTTGGCCAATGGACTATCGACATCGGCAACGGCGGAGTCGGCAATGTCGGTTGGCTCGAAGTGCGCCAGGAAGAGAAATACCTCGATGCCGACCTTCTTTGGGGCGGTGGCAGCGTGTTGCCGGTATCGAACGTATACCTTGCAAACAACGTCCTTAATGTGACAGTGACAAGCAATGCGGTACGCACAAGGGATGAAAACAACAATCCTCTCCGCACGCAGGTTGTGACCAGCTGGCTTGAAATAAAAAAGAATGGTGAGAAAATTGACGGATTACGCCTTACTCCTAAACGCTCCGGGCTTGGCGTGGATACAGCGAAATTTTCCGGAACCCTGCTGCCGGATGTTCCTGCTGCCCCTGATCTCTCGGCTGTGAAATACGGAGAACCCGTTCAGCTTTTTAACGGCAAGGATATGAGTGGATGGACTCTCATCAATGAAACCAATAAGAATGGTTTCAAGGTAATCGACGGGATCATGGTGAATGACCCTGTTCAGCCTGAGACCGGCGAGCACATTCCCTATGGAAACATCAGGACCGAGCAGAAATTTGAAGATTTCAATCTTAAGCTCGAAGTCAATGTTCCTGCAGGAAGCAACAGCGGGGTGTATCTTCGCGGATTATATGAGATCCAGGTGGCCGACTCATACAAGAAGCCTCTCGATCCACATAACATGGGTGCCGTATACAGCCGTATCACCCCTGTGGTAGCTGCAGAAAAACCCGCCGGGCAATGGCAGAGCCTCGATATCACTCTGTGCGATCGTCACGCCACTGTCATCCTCAATGGAGTGAAGATCATAGATAATAAGCCAATCTATGGTCCCACAGGCGGTGCTATGAGTTCGGATGTATTTGCCCCGGGCCCGATCTACCTTCAGGGAGATCACGGAACGGTTTCATACAGGAATATTGTCCTTACACCAATTGTAAAATCATAAAGCTTCTGCCGGATGAGATGCTCTGCAGCCATCCGGCAGATCACATAATGAGCAGTTCAAAACTTCTCCTCGTCATTATTCTGAATATCATTGCTGCCTCATCTTATGGCAGCAGTGATATTCTTTTTACAGATCAGGATACTGTTAAAGAAAACCAGATCCTGTACAACGGAAGGCTTTGGAGGAATCCGTATACAAAGGTGCGTGAAGACCAGTTTATTTTTACTCCCGATTTAATTACCGGATCAATAGCCACTCAGGGACGGATATTTAAAAACGTTCCGCTGAAATATGATATCTATAAAGATGAGCTGTTGACAGAAACACCTCACGGGCTGATGCTACAGCTCAACAAGGAGATGGTTGACAGCTTCTCACTGAATTACAATGGGAGTGATTATCTTTTTGTGCGCTCAGACAGCAGCTCTGAATACAGCGGGTATGTAAATCTGCTTTATACAGGAAAAAGTTCATTCATAGTAAAATACCGCAAGAACATTGAACTTCTTGCAGTGGACAAGAAATATGATCAGTTTTATCTCATACGCAAAATGTATCTTGTGAGGGATGGTTCAATCGATCAGTTTGCGGGAAGGCTTGAGTTTATGAGGCTGCTGGGTGACACGAAAAAGGAGGTCAGGAGCTTCATGAAAAAAAACAGGATAAACCCTTCAAAAAACAATCCTGAATCATTTATCCCGGTTATTAAATTTTACGACAGTATACGGTAATGAACGCCAGGTCATTTTTATTTATCCTGTACATTCAAATATCCCTGATTGCTTCAGGCCAGGATAAATATGTGATTACCTGGGATTACACCAATCAGTCATTCACCGACTTTGCAGCTACAGCAGAGAAGAACCTTGATGTAAAATTTTTTTTCAGGGAAGACTGGGTGAATGACCTCAGGCTGGGGAATTATGCAGGTGAAACCACTCTACAGACCGTACTAGATAACCTTTTCCGCGAAAAGCAGCTTTATTATTACATCGACAACTCAGGTTATGTCGTAATAACGAAGAATTTCAGGGTGAAATCAGAAACGGCCCAAAAAGCTGTTGAGGAAGGGGGCAACTACATTCCTCCAACCGAATACTCAGATATAAAGGAGAGTGAAGGAAAATCGGAAAGCACCCTTGTTGAACTTGGGAATCCTGCTGACAGGAATAAACCCGGTGAGGTTGTGGTTTCCGGTTATATAACCAATAAGGATACAAAGGAACCGATTGCGGGAGTGACAGTATTTGTCCAGGAGTTGACTGCGGGAACAGTCTCGAATGCCTATGGCTTTTACTCGATCGGGCTTCCACGCGGATTTCACCAGCTTCAGTTCTCGTTCATCGGGCTCAGGCCTAGAAGAGTGAGCCTCAATCTGAACGGACCCGGCGAGATGAATGTTGATATGACGAGCGTTATGATCCCGCTTAAGGAAACAGTGGTGTCGGCACAGAAAAGTGTTACTCTCCAAAGGTTTGAAGTGGGAGCTGAGAAGGTGAATATCACTACTTTCAGGCTTCTTCCCACATCACTGGGAGAGTCGGACATTATCAAGAGCATGCTTCTCATACCCGGTGTCCAGTCCGTCGGTGAAGGATCCGCCGGATTCAATGTCAGGGGAGGATCGGCAGATCAGAACCTCATACTGCTCTACGGCGCTCCGGTCTATAACTCATCCCACTTCTTCGGATTTTTCTCTGCTGTCAATTCCGATATAATCAAGGATGTCACTTTGTACAAAGGAGGCATCCCCAGCCGTTATGGCGGAAGGCTTGCTTCGGTGCTTGATATCGGGGCCAGGGATGGCAACCGCAGCTCGTTCGACGGCAATGCAGGCATCAGCCCTGTCACAACTCACCTGATGATTGAAGGACCAATCAAAAAAGATACTCTCTATTATATTCTTTCAGGAAGGACGACATATTCCAACTGGCTTTTCAACCTTTTCAGCAATCCTTCGCTGAAGAACAGCAGGGCCTCATTTTATGACCTTAATGGCAGGGTAACCTGGGAGATTGATAAGAACAACAGGGTAGATCTTTCAGGATATTACAGCAACGATGCTTTCCGCTTCAATTCTGACACAACCTACAGCTATGAGAACAGCATTGCTTCGATAAGGTGGCGGCATTTCTTCCACAGCAGGTTCTTTTCGACAATAACCGCAAACAACAGCAGCTACAGGTACGACATATCGAGCATGAGCCCTGCCACTGAAGCTTTCAATCTTTCACATGTTCTTAACAGCACTGGGTTGAGAGCCGATTTCAACCTTTTCGAGGGAAGGCATGAGATAAATTTCGGAGCTGATATGACAGGTTATATCGTGCATCCGGGAAGTCATCTGCCAGCCGGAGATTCATCCCTTATCATCCCTGAGGTGATAAGGCGGGAAAGGTCGCTCGAAGCTGCAATCTATATTGATGATAAGTTCTCACTATCGCAGAATATATCGCTGAATGCCGGACTGAGGCTGTCTTCCTATTTTGCATTCGGCCCAAAATCAGTGCTTGTGTACAATCCTGAATTCCCGAAAACAGGCTCTACAGTGACTGACACATTGTTATATAATTCACACTACCCTTATAAGGCTTATGCAGGTCCTGAGTTCCGCATGTCAGTGAATTTCCGCATCGACGACAAGAGCTCGGTAAAAGTCAACTACAACCGAACAATGCAATACCTGCACCTTCTTTCCAATACAACATCCATTTCGCCGACGGATACGTGGAAGCTCAGCGATTATCATCTCAAGCCTCAGAACGGAGATCAATTTGCAGTTGGATATTACCGCATGCTGCTGGGTACAAGCATCGAGGCCTCCGCCGAGGTCTATTACAAGACTATCAGGAATATGGCCGATTTCAAGGGAGGATCCCAGCTGACGATGAACAGCCATATCGAGGAGGATCTTGTGAATGTTAACGGTAAATCATACGGAGCCGAACTCATGCTCAAGCGGACAGAAGGCAAGGTAAGGGGAAGCATCAGCTACACTTATGCGAGAACTTTCCTCAGAAGCACAGGCAAGTTCAGCGATGAAATAATTAACAACAGTAATTGGTTCCCGGCTAACTTTGACAAGCCAAATGACCTGATAACAACTGTCAATTATCTTATCTCAAGGAGGTTCAGCATCTCCGGAAATTATACCTGGAGCACCGGCAGGCCTATTACCTATCCTGTTGCGGCATATTATTTCGACAATATGCTCCTGATCCATTATTCTGACAGGAACAAGTACAGGCTTCCCGACTATTCGCGGCTCGATTTTTCATTCAAGGTTAGCGGAAACCTGCGGGCCAGAAAGATCGCCAATCCTTACTGGACATTCTCGGTTTATAACCTGCTGGGAAGAAAGAATGTCTATTCAGTTTATTTCACAAATGAAAATGACCAGATAAAAGGGTACAAGCTCTCGGTTTTCGGCCAGGCGATACCATCTGTGACATTCAGCTTTGATTTTTGAATATGAGGAAAGCACTATATACGACATTGTTACTTTTGTTACTGATTGCGGAAGGATGTGTGACGCAGTTCATCCCTGAGATAGATGAAACCAGGGAGCTGCTGGTTGTAGAAGGACTACTGACAAACCAGGCGAATAGTACGGTAAAGCTTTCAAAGTCCTTTCCTCTGGGAGAGAAAGGTAAAAGCTTGCCTCTGTCGGGATGCTCTGTATGGATAACCGATGATCTTCAGAAACTTTATAACCTTCCTGAAACATCAAAAGGTACATATACAATGCGTGAACCTGGCGTGGTAGGACGCAAATACACGCTTCACGTCAGGACAAACTATTCCTATGTCAACAGCTATTCATTTGAATCATATCCTGTTGAAATGCTGCCGGTGCCGCCTGTAGATTCAATTTATTACCGGAAATTTGCACTCTCCCCACTTGGTCCTTTCAATATTATTCCTGATGCCTGCCAGATCTATCTCGATACGAAAGATCCGACAGACCAATGCAGGTTTTACAGGTGGGATTTCACTGAAACCTGGGAAATAAGGCTTCCTTTCGATAAGGCTATTAATCCTCTTTGCTGGATCACCGAGGAATCAAAAGAGATAAATGTAAAAAGCACGGCCGGGCTGACCGAATCGGAAGTTAGCCAGTACCCGCTGCATTACATAACAAACGAAAGCGACAGGCTGAAAGAAAAATACAGCATTCTTGTCAATCAGTATTCAGTTTCAGAGGATGAGTTCCTGTACTGGGAGAAGCTCAGGGCTGTTACACAGGATGTCGGCAGCCTTTACGACATTACTCCTGCCTCGATCCCCAATAATATTCATTGCGTTGAGAACCCTGCCGAAAAGGCGCTTGGTTACTTCAGCGTTTCCGCTAAATCATCGAAAAGAGTTTTTATCAAGGATTATTTCAGGGAACAGCCCAACTTCTACAGCGATTGCATTCACGACACAATCTTCGGAAATTACCCTGTCATTCCCAACCTGAACGTTTCGGTGTGGATACTCGATTATAATTATGGCCCCGGAGCAAGTCCTCCATTCACTTCAATCACCTATACACGGGGATGTGCCGATTGTACGGTCAGGGGAACGAAAATTAAACCGCTGTTCTGGAGATGAAGCAGGTAAAAATGAAACGGATATTCTCATTTATACTGATTGCCGGAATCTGCACGACCTGCAATATTCGCGTTTCAGGACAGGCAAAATATCTTGGGAAGGATTTCATTCAGTACTGTGCAGATTTGCCCTGGGAAGATGTTTTCGTTCATACAGACAGGGCGAAATATATAGCAGGTGAAACCATGTGGTTCAGGGTTTATTCCTTCGACAGGAAGACAATGCAGCCATCAGCTCTCAGCAGGATAGCTTATGTAGAGCTGCTCAATTATGATAACCGGCCCGTAATTCGCCGGAAGATCTACATGAAGGAAGGAAGCGGACCCGGGGACATAACCCTTCCTGATACCCTGAGCCCGGGCATCTACACACTCAGGGCTTATACATCCTGGATGAAAAACTTTCTTCCAAATGGAGCTTTCGTCAGAGAAATTGGTATTTATAATGCTTTGAACATAAAGGCACAGGTTAGGAAGCCTGCAATGCATTATGAAGTTGCCGGTAAGGAGGTTAATGGTTTAATTGAGCCCGGTTTCAGCCTTGCTGTGAATAACATGAAGCCCGAATTCCTTGAAGTCAGCCTGCAGACCTCGGCCGATTTCAGGAAAAACAACGGTGATTTTCTGAATATTTTCATCCATACCCGTGGAAATATCAATATCACAGAATCGGTTCCCCTCACAGGTGATGTTACCACCCGCACCATCAGCAAGAAAATGCTGATACCGGGTGTGAACCATATCACTGTATTCAATTCCCGCGGAAAACCGCTTGCAGAGCGGTTCATCTTCACCCCTCCGTCAACAAAAGCTGTATTCAATCTCTCCTCCCAGGATGCAATAGGCAGAAGGGAGATAGTCTCATTGAAATTTATGCCGGGTTCCGACAGCATAACCTTAAGAACCGGGAGCGTTTCTGTAACGCCCGTAACAGAGGATAAAGACGTTGGTCTTGACGAATTCCTCCTTTTCGGCAACGAGTTCGGGAATGATCTCTGGCTTAAGCTGTCGGGAGTTGACCTGCTCAGCAGTAATACTGCTTCAATTGACAGTGTGCTGGCAGGTGTCTCCAGCAACTGGATAAACTGGAACAAAATTACAGGTGCGGAGCCCGTGACAATAAATTTCCTGCCTGAGGTCAGGGAGCATTTCCTTTCCGGAAGGATCGTAAACGGGAAAGGTGCGGGCGATTATGCAATATTATCCATCCCGGGCAAACAAGCTTTTTTTCAGTATGCCACCACAGATCCGAAAGGAAATTTCAGTTTCGGCATACCTATAGATGAACAACTCAGGGAATTGATCATTCAGCCTGACGACATGAAAGGAATAGTGAATATCTCATCGTCATTCTCTGAAGACTATCCTTCACCCGGGCATGTTATTGATACACTCCCTGTTCCGGGATACGTTTCAGACTGGAGCGTCAATTTTCAGGTCCAGAAGATTTACGGAACTCTGTTTTCTGAAAATGTGCCACCACAGCTTGCAACCGAAAAATTCAGAAGATTTTACGGCAAGCCCGATGTGCAGCTTGTACTTTCCGATTACATCGAGCTTCCCCTGATGGAAGAGATATTTTTCGAGCTGCTTCCAGGCACCTATCTGAAAAAGCGAAAATCTGATTACGAGATTTATGTTACGGATCCCGTTACAAACCTGGTTTACGATTATCCCACAACCTTGTTTGTAGACGGTGTGAGGGTGGATGATGCGGACGCAATTGCCGCACTCGATCCTATAATAGTGGAGCAGATAGATGTGGTGAGGGAAAGATATCTCGTCGGGGATTATCTTTTCCATGGGCTTGTAAACATAATTACAAAAGCAGGCGATTTTACGGCGGTGACTATACCAGATTATGCGGTAAGGACTTATTACAGGGTTATCGATCCGGTTCAGAAGTTTATTTCGCCCGATTACATGAGGCAGGAACAGAAGAATACCCGCATTCCTGATTTCAGGAACACTCTCTGGTGGAACCCCGTGGCAGGCGGAAATAGTACCATGGAATTCTGGTCATCCGACATTCCCGGTGAATATAAGATCACAATTAACGGAGTTGCCTCTGACGGCTCTCCTGTTTCGGCTGAAAAGATCATCAGAATCGAGTAAATTTGATATGTTCATATAAAAAACCATCATGAAAAAAAACGGAAAACTCACCAGGCGTGAATTCATGGCAACTGCAGGAATTGTAACTGCGGGAGTTGCCACCGGGGCCGGCACCCTCAATGCCGCGTCGTACAACCGTGTTCAGGGTGCTAACGACAAGGTTAACCTTGGCTTTATCGGGATAGGGAACCGGGGATCACAGTTATTGGGCCTTTTCATGAAGCACCAGGATGTCAATGTTGCAGGCCTGTGCGATATTTATGAACCTTACCTTCTTCGCGACAGGTCGATGGTTGATCCCAGGTATATTAAGGATATGCCCGGGCAGATTCCGAAGATGGGTGAGGCATTTGCCGCAAAACCCGAAAGATATTCCGACTTCAGGAAGCTCCTGGAAAATAAAACAATAGATGCGGTGGTTATCGCCACACCCGACCACTGGCATGCACTTCAGATGATCAGCGCTGTGGATGCCGGCAAGGATGTTTACGTCGAGAAACCGCTCACCGCAACCATACATGAGGGGAGAATGATGGTCGAGGCTCAAAAGCGTTCCGGCAGGGTGGTGGCAGTGGGACTGAACAGGCGCGGCAACGCATTATACCAGAGGCTTGCAAAAGATATCCCGGGAGGAAAGATCGGCAAGGTGACTGTTGGAAAAGCATTCAGGATAAACAACATGTATCCCGATGGGATCGGCAGGATGAAAGCCGAACAGCCTCCCAGGAACCTCAACTGGGACATGTGGATAGGACCAAGAGCCTTCAGGCCTTACCAGTACAATATTGCTCCTTATAAATTCCGCTGGTGGAGCGACTATTCGAGCCAGATGGGTAACTGGGGCGTTCATTACATGGATGTCATAAGGTGGATGATGGGAGAGAGGGCACCCATAGCAGTGAGTGCCACAGGAGGAAAATTTGCTGTTGAAGACGACCGCACTATTCCCGATACTATGGATGTGGTTTATGAATTCGCCTCAGGCAAGCTGATCACATTCAGCATCTATGAAGGCAGCGGAGGCGATCTGTTCCAGTCAGGTGAGGTTGAGCTGCGCGGAACAAAGGGCACACTCAATGCCGATGAGAATGGTTACAGGATAACACCGGTACGGGCAGGACAGTTCCAGGGCTGGAAGCAGGCCGGGGAAGCGGAAGAACAAAACTCAAAGACCCAGATGTTGGCCGATGGCAGCAGCGGCGACAGCACAGCAGCAGTCGTGAGAAACTTTATCGATTGCGTGAAATCCAGGAACACTCCCTTTTGCCCACTGGAGGAAGGTCACAGGTCAACAAGCTTCGCCCACCTGGCAAACATTGCACTTGCAACCGGTCAAAAACTGCTCTGGGACGCTGATAAGGAAGTGTTTACAAATAGTGAACAGGCAAACCGGCTGCTGCATTATGAGTACAGGAAACCATGGAAGATATGAATGGTAACCGTTAATCGGTAAACGGTATTCGGTATTAAAGTGATCAATAATTTCAATTATTATGAAACAGAACAGGAGGGAATTTATCTCAACAATGGCTGCAGCAGGTGCGGCAATACCATTTTTGTCGGTTGAAGGAAAAGGTTACGGGGCTCAGCAGGAATCAAAATATCCGATCAGGTTATTTTCCAAACCCATTGATGCGTACGATTTCGGCTTCATGTGCGAAGTCACTTCAAAATGCGGCATCGGTGGATTTGACATGACAGTCAGACCCGGAGGAAAAATAGTTCCTGAAAAGGTGGAGACCGATCTGCCGAAGCTCGTTGCCGAAGCAAAGAAATACAACCTTGTCTTCGACATGATGGTTACTGCAATCCTTTCAGCATCAGATCCTTTCACAGACAGGATCCTGAAAACGGCATCTTCATCGGGGGTAAAATACTACAGGTTCGGGTGGGCTGACTATGATCTGAAAGCGGGTATAATGGATTCCATCAAAAAATATCATAACGAACTGGTTGCTATTACGGCGCTGAATAAAAAATACCGTATTGCAGGCAGCTATCAGAATCATGCCGGACCAAGGCTGGGCGGACCGGTCTGGGACCTTTATGAACTGCTTAAGGATCTGCCGCGCGAATACACAGGAGCCCAGTACGATGTGAGGCATGCCATGGTTGAAGGCGCGAATACATGGTTGCTGGGTATGAGGCTTATAGCGGACAAAATAAACACCCTGGCAATTAAAGATTTTATATGGCAGAACGTTAAAGGAAAAGCCGAGGCGGTGACTGTTCCAATGGGAGAGGGGATGGTAAACTGGGACGCTTTCTTCCAGATAGTAAAAGAGCTGAAAATTGTCGCTCCCCTTACGCTTCATATAGAATATCCGCTGCTGGAAAAGGGGGAGGAGAAGCTTTCACTTACGCAACAGCAGGAGATCATAGTACGTAAGATAAAGAAAGACACAGATTTTGTCAAATCGTACCTCAAAAAATACCAGCTTGCCTGAAAACTGATAAGCAATGACACCACTCAACCGCAGGGAATTTATAAGGGGATCCTTTGCTGCAGCCGGAGCGACAATTCTTGCAGGAGCGAAAGGATTTGACACAATCGCCCATCAGCCAGGCCAAAGCAGGCTTAAGGATATCAAAGTGGCAAGGGTAAGCTCAAACTTCGAACGCGAGCCTCTTATCAGGCCATTCGGCTTCAAGGGAGGTTACATGAAAGAGATCTGGCAGACGGCTGCATTCATGGCTGCCGGTTC
>JBLNAO010000324.1:0-3944 GCA_050259395.1 Chloroflexota bacterium | reverse complement strand
GTCTCGGGCACTTCCAGGACATGATCAGCCATTTTCCTTATGATCTCGTCACCTTCGGTAACAATGGCAATCACCTTTCCCTTTCTTGCCTTTATTTCCTGTATGTTGCTGATAATCTTATCGTAAGTGTCATCCTTTGTTGCGACTACAACCACAGGCATGTTCTCGTCAATCAGGGCTATCGGACCGTGCTTCATCTCAGCTGCAGGATAGCCTTCGGCGTGGATGTACGAAATTTCCTTAAGCTTCAGGGCACCTTCAAGAGCCACAGGAAAAAGATATCCCCTTCCCAGGTAAAGTGCATTACGGGTGTCCTGTATGGTTTTCGCAAGTTCGAGAACCTGCGGGTTAACTTGCAGGGTTTTTTCGATCTTGGCAGGAATAGATCCCAGTTCCATGATCAGCTTTTTGTATTGCGTCTCAGTAATGATGCCCTTCTTGAATCCGATTTCGAAAGCCATCATTGCGAGGACAGTGACCTGGGTGGTGAATGCCTTTGTCGAAGCCACTCCAATTTCCGGTCCGGCATGAGTGTAAACACCTGCATCTGTTTCACGGGGGATGCTGCTTCCCACAACATTGCAGACCCCAATGGCCTTCGCTCCTTTTTCCTTTGCAATTTTTATGGCAGCAAGAGTATCGGCTGTCTCACCGCTCTGGCTGATGGCGATTACGATCTCACCTTTTTCAATTATCGGGTTCCTGTACCGGAATTCAGAGGCATACTCCACCTCAACCGGAATCCGGGTATATTCCTCCAATATGTATTCACCAAGCAGGCCGGCATGCCATGATGTTCCGCATGCTATAATAGTTATTTTTTCAGCGGAAGAGATCATATCCATGTGCTTCTGCAGTCCGCCAAGCCTTACACCTGAATGTTCCGGGAGGATTCTTCCCCTGAACGTGTCCTGTATGGCCCTGGGCTGCTCAAATATCTCCTTGAGCATGAAGTGCGGAAAACCTTCCTTGTCGATCTCCCCTATTTTGAGATCAATTTCCCTGACTTCAGGAAGAATTTTGTCATTCCTGAGAGTCCTGAGAATCAGCTCATCCTTCTTTATAACTGCAAGATCATCATCGTTAAGGTAGATCACGCGCTGGGTATACTCGACTATGGGTGTTGCGTCGGAAGCAATGAAATTTTCTCCTTCCCCGACTCCTATAACCAGGGGACTGCCTTTCCTTGCAGCAAAGAGGCGATCGGGTTCACTCTTGCACATAATTACGAGCCCGTAAGCTCCAACAACCCTGTTCAAAGCGGCCGTGATAGCCTGTTCCGCCGTAAGGTCACCTTCAATGTAAAGATGTTCAATGAGATTGGCAAGGACCTCGGTATCGGTCTGACTTGTAAAGGTTATGCCGCGGCCTTCGAGGTGTTTCTTGAGGCTGGCGTAGTTCTCTATTATGCCGTTATGAACGACAATGAAGTTCCCTTTGCTTGAAGCCTGCGGATGAGCGTTGAGCTCATTCGGTTCACCATGTGTGGCCCATCGGGTATGGCCCATTCCTATTGAACCATTGAAGCTTGTAAGATTAACCATATCTTCAAGGTCCTTTACCCTTCCGGCACATTTAAAGATTTTTGTTTCGCCATTTATCAGGGCCATTCCCGCAGAATCGTATCCCCTGTATTCCAGTCTCTTAAGACCATTAATAATGATATCCCGGGCTGGCTTGGGACCAATATAGCCGATAATTCCGCACATTGAAATAAGTTTATGAATAAACAAGAATGTTTATCATTTAGTTCACACTCAGAAGCGGGTGTATGTGAAATCGAATTTCACGGGTGTGCTGCTGCTGTTTGCCTTAAGAATGATATTTTTTGTACCTGTACCCTGCACAAGCTCAAGCTCCGGAAGTATATCTCCTGTTTTATCGTCAAGATAGATCTGAAAAAATGTCGCAAGGTTGAAATTATAAACATGCTTTGTTGTGTCAACAAGCCCATCGTAGAATGCATGGGATTCATCCACATTAAAATCAGGAACAACCGGTTTGGTCCCTTTAACTGTCCTATACCTCAGGAACAGGAATTTAGGGACATCCTTATCTTTATAGAGGCCTTCATCGGAGAAGAAAGGAACAGTAAGCCGTGCTTTATTGACTGCTATACCGCTGAAGTTTCCGGATTTCTTGAGCGCCTCAAGGCCAGGGAAGACGATTCTCGTATAGACACCATTGAGTGACTGCTGGTATGTAAGCGTGTCTCTTGAGGAAGGATCATTGTAATGAGTAATCTTCATTCCCCCGTTCGCAGTTGTGAAATCATGCTGATAGAGGTTAAATGCTGCATTCTTGTTGATAGCATCGAGTATCAGGAAAAATTCCTTCGTCGCCCCGGCATTGTCGTGCATGTAAATAACAAAGAAATTCTTGTAATAACGGTCGATTATGTAGTAGCCTGAATTGTTATTTGCCAGGTTGACGGACAGCATCATGGGATCACCTGTGGAACTGAGCTTAAAATAGAGACCTTTGAAATATGATCTGAAATCGGCTGTCTTGTTACTGTGGAACAATTTTGTTGTATCGGACAAAATCCTTTGGGCAAAACTAAGATCGGTGAGCTTTATCTCAACCTCGTTTATGGTATCCTGCCTGAGTGCAGGAAGAGGGATATCCATTGTGAAATCAGCAAGGGGCACGGGTGTATTCGAATAATAATTTTCTGTTGTGCTGAGATCCTTAGCTATTTCAGAAATTGTGAGTGTGTTTGTTCCCCCTGAACCACCCTTTACATCTGTGAACTGGAGCATCAGCTTTATTGAATCTACCGTATAGGCTTTGCCGTTCCATTCTTCCTTGAGCCTGATCTGAGAAACGAATGATGCAGATGTTGTGCCGAAATAAGGATCAAAGGTCTGTCCAAGGTAAGACGTTGAAGGATTATCGGTGCTCACCGAATCATCATACATTGTAAAGGAAACAGGAGTTAACGTATCGATCGACTGTATGGAGACAGAATCGGATGCCGGAAGAAGCTCTTTTCCGATTATTGTAGGATCTTCCTCGCATGAGATCATGAAAAATCCTGTGAAAATGAAAAGTGCCAGAATTATAATTAGTGATTTGAAGGGAACAGTGCCTGATCCTCGGGAGTATTCTGAACTATGATAGAATTTTGTCATAAAAATCGTTATAGGCATCAATATATTCATTCTCGTCCTTGTATTCCAGCACCGGCTTGCTGATTGTTGTAAGATGTTTACTGAGTTCTTCATTAATATCCTCACTGCCGATGATGATAGCGTCAGAGAATTTCATTGCAAGCTTTGATACATTGACAAAATCCGGTGTTTTAACCATTTTAAGGCTTTCACCGTCTATTCCGTCAAAGCGAAGCTTGTCGGCGAACGTTGATCTAAACGGAATTTTGAAGTCGTTATTGTAAACTGAATAGATTATTTTATAGTTATGAAACAAAGGATCGTCGTGGTAAATGCTTCTGAGGTAAACAGGTACAAGCGAGGAGATCCAGCCATGGCAATGTACTATATCGGGCGCCCACCTGAGCTTTTTGACCGTCTCGATAACACCTCTTGCAAAAAACATTGCCCTTTCGTCGTTATCCTCGAATTCCTTGCCGATAGGATCGGCAACGATTGCTTTTCTCGAGAAGTAATCCTCGTTATCGATAAAATAAACCTGCATCCTGGCCGATTGAATGGAGGCTACCTTTATTATAAGAGGGTGATCGGTATCGTCGATTATCAGGTTCATCCCTGAAAGACGTATGACTTCATGAAGCTGATTCCTTCTCTCATTGATACATCCATACCGCGGCATGAAGGTACGGATCTCCTTTCCCCTTTCCTGAATTCCCTGGGGAAGATATCTTCCTATCTTCGAAAGCTTGGTCTCACCTAAGTATGGAGTGATTTCTTGTGAAATGAATAAAACCTTCTTGCTTTCCATGTAATTTTCCTGCCTTGGCTATG
>JBLNAO010000323.1:0-11556 GCA_050259395.1 Chloroflexota bacterium | reverse complement strand
TTGAATGATAGCCTGTTATCAGTTTTGAAAGAAAATAAAGCTTCACTGAATAAGATAACTGCGGCGGGTTATCAGCTTGCATCAAGCAACAATATGGTCTATAACAGTGTATCGATAAGGTTCAGAAATGAAGTGAAGGAAGAATCAAGGTCAGAATGGGAGACTCTCCTCGACACAACAGCTGCAATCAAGCCATTCTTTTTCACAAATCACCTCACAGGGGCAAAGGAAATATTCGTTCAGGATCTTAAAAACAATATTTACCTGATCAATGCTGCTGGCCGTGTTCTGTGGAAAGCTCCGTTAAGCGAGAAGATTGAAGGCACAATTTACATGATCGATTATTATGGCAACGGCAAATACCAGCTTCTGTTCAACGGCAGGAGATACCTTCACCTGATTGACCGGAACGGGAACTATGTTGAGCGTTTTCCGGTGAAGCTCAGATCAGCCGCTTCAAACTCGCTTGCATTATTTGATTATGACAATAACAGGAATTACAGGATTCTTATCGCTGGCGAAGACAGGATGATTTACGCCTATGATAAATCGGGAAATGTTGTCAAAGGCTGGAAACCGTACCGGACTTCAGGTATCGTCAGGACGCAGATGAGCTATTTCAGGGCATCCGGAAAAGATTATCTTGCCGCAGCAGACGAGTCTGCACTATATCTTCTCGACCGTTACGGCAACAAACGGGTAAGCTTTAAAGAACCCGTGACCAGGGCAGCCGGATCGGTCCTTAAGCTGAGTTCAGGATCGGAATCATATCTTATCTGTTCAGCCATTGACGGGAGCATCCAGCATATTTACTTCGACGGCAGTGTGAAAAAATTCACAATCAAACAATTTGCTTCCGACCATTCGATGGACATTTTTGACATAGATGGCGATGGTTTTGATGAGTATGTTTTTATCGACAGGGGCAAACTGTATCTTTATGATCATAACAGGACGGAATTGTTTATAAAGGATATGGGATCCTTAAAACTGGGCGGACCTATTGATTTCAGTTTCAGCCAGGAAGATAAAAAAATTGGAGTGTTCGACACAGAAAAGGACCTTATATACCTGTTTGACGCAACAGGAAAGGTAATGAATGGATTTCCTCTGAAAGGGGCCTCGATGTTTTCGATCGGAAGACTTTCTGACAGGAATTCATGGAACCTGATAGTTGGCGGCCCCGACAGGTTCCTCTATAACTATATAATTGGTAACGGAACATGATTAAAAGATTATTTGCAATATGGATGTTCGTCGTAGTACTGGCATCGGGATGTGTCAAAGAGACGTACGACATGGAGAAGCTTTCGCACAAGGCGGAACTCTCCCCGACAATAGTGATTCCGGCTTTTAAAGGAACTGCCCTCCTGAGTGATGCAGTGAAAGAATCAGATACTGTCATTTATGACAGTGATAAATTCGTGAGGCTTGTCTTCAGGAAGGATTCTGCAATAAACATAGGCCTCCAGGATTATCTCAATGTTAATGATCTTGTAACCTTCAGTGATACTTATACAATAGGGGAGATTATGATTTCTCCTTTCCAGGGCACGATGGGGTTCACCCTCGACGAGGTCAGCAGAAATTTCAGCTCTGCCCTGCGTAACCAATTTGAAACTCTTGATGACGGATCCAATCATCCTTTTCCTTCATTTCCTTCTGTGAACGCAGGAAGCAAAACATTCAGCGCTTTCCCGAATTTCCAGAATGCGGTTTTTGCCTCCGGATTCCTCGATATCTCAATTAAAAACAATTTCAATGCCCCTCTCAGCGGCGTCCAGATAAATTTGTCGAATTCATACGGAGCATTTGCTTCAGTCACTTTACCAGCGGTTAATGCGGGCCAGACACAGACCACCAGTATAAATCTCGCTGGGAAGACGCTTACCAACACCCTTACGGCTTCTGTAACACTTTCCGGAAGCCCCGGAAATGCGACGCCGGTGCTGATAGATCTCGATCAGAGCAATATTTCATTTACTGCAAGTGGAAGGGATCTGAAAGTATCCTCCGGAAAAGTTATTGTTCCCTCGCAGACAGTTTCAGAGGAGGGAAGTGTGGATATTGTTTCATTTGATCCGGGAAACGGCATTGAGCTGGAGCGGATGCGGATAATATCAGGTACGCTGAGCTGGGAAGCGAATTATAACGCTACGCTTAACGCAAGCGTGGACATAACGCTTCCCACTGCAATAAGGAATGGTACAAAAGTGACAGAGACCATAAACGTCAACCAGATGCATTCTGTTGGAGCATTGGCACTCCCGAATACATCAATTTCATTCGATGTCGATCCTGCTCATCCTTACAACAAAATTCCGGTTGAATACACTATACGGGTTAATTCCAACAACCTGCTTGTCGACTTCCACAGCACCGACCAGGTGAAACTCGATCTGAACGTTGCAAATGCCGAGTTCGACTACATCAAAGGATATTTCGGGCAACAGGTGGAAAATGTCGAACCAGACACCCTCGATTTTGGAATAGACGAATATATCAGGAATCTCTCAGGTGATTTCTTCCTTACAAATCCTTCAATAAAAATCAACTATTCCAATTCATTTGCCGTGCCTATTCAGGTTAACCTGAATGGCAAAGGGTTGAAGGGAAGCAGTGCAACTGATCTTGGGCTTGCGCCGATCCTGGTTGCATATCCCCAGGCTCCCGCCAAAGATATATCCTCATCCTTCAGCGTCGATAAGAATAATTCCGCTTTGCCGCAGCTTGTCTCTATGCCTCCTGAATCGGTCATTTTCAGCGGGTCGGCGAAGATGAATCCTGACGGGGATCCCAATCACCTCCGGAATAATTATGTTTATGGCAGGAGCAGGTTCCTTGCTTCAGTTGAGATGGAGTTGCCCCTTGAGCTGAGCTTCAACAATCTTCAGCTGACAGATACCACCGACAACTTTCTTTCAGGTGAAGACTCGGGCGGCGATATCAACACAGATGATCTTGATCTTGCCAGGATCGGCATTTCGTTCAAAAATGGTTTCCCTTTTTCAATTACTGCCAGGATGAGCCTTTACAATACCTCTACAAAGACGGTCAAAAGTTACATCGATGTTCCCGAGTTGCTTAAAGCGGCTCCTCTCGATGCTAACGGAAAAGCAACAGGATTCTCCGAATCAGCTGCAACGATTGAAGTCACAAAACAGTTTTTGGATAACATTGATAGTTCAGACCAGGTGATTTTCACATTCAGGATTGCAACACCCGGCGCCCCCAGGGCTGTTAAGATCTATTCTGATTACAGGCTTGATTTCAATGTATCGATGTTCCTGAAGACAAATGTTAAAATTGATTTATAACGGCCGAAGGATATGAAAAAACTACTTGTCATTTTCCTGCTCGCACTTCCTTTGGCTGTTCAGGCACAGAACAGCAGGGTGCTTTACTTCATGAACCTGCCTCAGAACAGGTTGTTAAACCCGGCTCTGCGTCCCCCGGATTCCGTTAACATTGCACTTCCCATGTCTGGCATCGGTCTGAGCTTTAACAATAACTTTCTCAATTTCTCTGATGTTATAAGCCATGGAAGGGGAGATTCATTGATTACATTACTGCATCCTGATTTCAACACTGATGATTTCCTGTCAAGGATAAGGAGGCAGAATTCATTCGATCTAGAGTTCATGTTCCAGCTTCTGGGGCTGGGTTTTCGCGTAGGCCGGAGCGGATATCTCTTTTTCGATATAAATGAAAGATTCCAGTCAAGAACAGCAATACCAGGTGATATTTTCGAACTGGCGCTTAAAGGGAATGAACCTTTCGCAGGTGATTATATTGATCTTTCAGCACTGAAGGCTGACATGAGAATATATCATGAGACAGGATTGGGATATTCCTGGGATATAACCCGGAAGCTCAGGGCCGGTGTGAAGGGAAAGCTTTTACTTGGAATGTTCTCTGCATCTTTTGAAAACAACTCCCTTGGTATCAGGGTGAATGAAGATTATTCCCATGTACTGGATGCGGATGTTGCCGTGAATTTCAGCGCACCTGTTACGATAATCAGGGACACGGAAGGTAATATTCAGGATATTCAGTCAGATGATGAATCTCTGAAGAATTCAATGCTCCTGAGAGGGAAAAAGAATCTTGGAGCTGCTTTCGATGCTGGTGTTAGTTATGACCTGACAGAAAAAATTGTACTTTCGGCGGCGATTACTGACATGGGGATGATACGCTGGAAAAATAATGTCACGAGCCTGGTTTCAAGGAATGAGTTTGAATTCAACGGGATCGATCTGACTGGTGTAATCAATGGAGAGAAAAAGATTGAGGATGTGGGGCAGGAACTTGCTGATTCTCTCGGGGATGCCTTCGACCCGGTTGAAATGCACGAACCTTACACCACCTTTCTTCCCGGAGGTCTGAACATAGGTGGCAGCTACACGCTTTCAAAAAATTTCACATTCGGTGTCCTGTCCAGCAGCCGGTTTATGGGACGGCAGGTAAAGGAATCACTCACAATGTCTGCAAACATGAATCTTGGCAGTTCACTTCTTGCAAGCGTCAGTTATACAGCATCAAACCACAGATTTGATAATTTCGGCGCAGGTCTCGCCCTGAGATTGTCGATTTTTCAGTTTTACATAATGAGCGACAGGATACCGGTTTACTGGAATAAAATTTATACCGACAATGGAAATAACGGGAGCAAAGGTTCCTCGGGAAGTTACTTCCCCGTTCCTGCAAACTGGAATACTGTCGATCTGAGATTCGGTATGAATCTTGTATTCGGACACAGAAAGAAAAAGGTTCCGGATGTATGTGACCCGGTTGTTGAAACTGGTCCGGAGCCAAAAGAGCTTGAACCATAAATTTTAAATTGTGTTAATCTGATATGATAATTATCCGTTTCATCCTTATTTTCCTGATAGTTTACCTTCTTCTCAGGGGATTTATCCAGAGTCTGTTCCTCGAGGATCCACCTCGTCCACCTCAGCAGCGTAACGACCCGCAACAAAAGAAAAAAGGAATTAGCAAAGAAGTCGGGGAATTTATTGATTATGAGGAAGTGGAATGACTTCCTGTAAGCCGGGTTAAAATGTGAACGGATGATTACTCATCTCTGAGTTTCTTGGCAAGAGCATTCGAAAACACAAAATCATTAAGCCTTTCGTTGGAAGAATTCAGGATCTTGTTCTTGTCGCCTTCCCAGCATTTGTTTCCTTCGTGTATAAAGATGATCTTCTCGCCTATCTCCATAACCGAGTTCATATCATGCGTATTTACGATTGTCGTCATCTGAAACTCTTCAGTGAGCTCTTTAATCAGTTCATCTATCAGGATTGCTGTCAGTGGATCGAGGCCGGAGTTTGGCTCATCGCAGAAAAGGTATTTGGGGTTAAGCGCAATAGCCCTTGCAATGGCAACTCGCTTCTTCATCCCTCCTGAGAGCTCTGAAGGAAATAAACTGTCTGAATTTTTTATATTTACCCTGTCGAGGCAGAATCTCACCCTGTCATTCTTTTCAGCAGTGCTCTTATCGGTGAACATATCCAAAGGGAATCTCACATTCTGCTTCACTGTAAGCGAATCGAAAAGTGCGCTTCCCTGGAAGAGCATGCCCATTTCGCTCCTGATCTTTTTCTTCTCGCTGAATTCAAGCTTGTTGAAAAGATCGCCTTCATACCAGATCTCACCGCTGTCGACGTCATGCAGCCCTACGATGGATTTCAGCAGGACGGTTTTACCCGAGCCGCTTCTGCCTATTATGAGGTTGGTTTTTCCTGTCTCGAAGGTCACTGAAATATCATTCAATACCTTAAGCCCATTGAATGATTTATTTACATTTTTTACCTCGATCATGACAGGATCAGCTGGGTGAGTATTACATTAAAAAGAAGGATAAGCACACTGCTGTAAACTACGGCCTTGGTGCTTGCCCGCCCCACCTCGAGCGATCCGCCATCGACGTGATAACCCTGAAACGCTGAGACGCTCGAGATAATAAAGGCAAAGAAAATGGTCTTGATGAGAGCGTAGGTTATATAATAAGGTACGAATGCATATTGAATACCATATATATAATTAGCTGATGTTATTTCACCCGAGAGAGTGCCTGCAAGCCAGCCTCCGAAAATACCGATGCAGATCGACATAAGGGTGAGGAAAGGATTGAATACAAGTGTAGCCACGATTTTTGGAAGAGTGAGGTAAGCTGCGGAGTTAATACCCATTATTTCCAGAGCGTCAATCTGCTCAGTAACCCTCATTGTCCCTATCTCCGAAGCTATGTTCGACCCAACCTTTCCCGCAAGAATCAGAGCTGCAACACTTGACGAGAACTCGAGAATTATCGAATCCCGGGTTCCGAGACCGATAAGGTAAGTTGGATATATGGGATTTTCCGTGTTATATGCTGTCTGAAGAGTGATGACAGCTCCCATGAAAAAGGAAATGATCGCAATTATGCCTATCGAATTCACCCCGAGCGAAACAAGTTCACGCATTGTTTGTTTGTAATAAATGCGTGCCTTTTCGGGTTTCGAGAAAACCTTTTTGAGAAAAATGAAATACAATCCAACCTGCGAGAGAAACTTCAACATCGTCAAAAATATGGATATCAAAATTACTAATATTTGGCGACATTCCCCTCATACCGTTTTTTGAAAAGGGAATGCTTAATCATATCTTTGTATTATTTACAAAAAATGCTGAAATGAATAACAGGTATGTCGTGATAATGGCTGGCGGGGTAGGCAGCCGTTTCTGGCCGCTGAGCCGCCGTGAAAAACCAAAGCAGTTCCTTGACATTCTTGGTACGGGTGAAACACTCATCCAGCAAACCTTCAGGAGATTCAAGACGGTTTGCCCCGAGAAGAATATTTTTGTGGTGACAAGCTCGGAGCACAGGGAACTGGTGACCGAACAACTTGGGATAGATGCTTCACAGGTTCTTGGTGAGCCATTCAGAAGAAATACCGCTCCGTGCATCGCCTATGGCACATTCAGGATCCTGAAGGAAAATCCCAAAGCTGTTATTGCAGTTACACCTGCCGACCATCTTATTTTAAAAGAGTCAAAATTCTGTGAAACCATAAAGAAATGCTATGATTTCGCTGCCAGGAACGATGCACTGGTGACAATAGGTATAAAACCCGACCGTCCCGAAACAGGTTATGGCTACATACAGGCTGACCGGAAAAAGCCTGTGAAGGATTACGAAAATCTGCAGAAGGTTAAGACATTCACCGAAAAGCCCAACCTTGAGCTTGCAAGGGTGTTCCTTGAGAGCGGCGATTTCTATTGGAATTCCGGGGTCTTTATCTGGAACATGAAATCTATCCTCAATGCTTTCGAGAAGCACATGCCTGATGCTTTTTCGGCTTTCGATGAGGGGAGAGATCTGTACGGCACGGCAAAGGAGAATAGCTTTATTGCAAAGACATACGCAGCATGCAGAAGCATATCGATCGATTATGGCATTATGGAAAAAGCAGACAATGTCTATGTAATGTCGAGTATGGATATTGGCTGGTCTGATCTTGGTACCTGGGGTTCATTGTACGAACATTCAGCATCGGATAAGAATGGCAATGCTATTGTCAGGGGTGAGGTATTCTCTTATAACAATACGGGAAATATCTTCAATATTGCACCGGGCAAAACAGCAGTCATCCAGGGCCTGAAAGATTATATCGTTATAAATGCCGATGATGTGCTGCTGATCGTCAGGAAGGAGGAGGAGCAGAACATAAAGCAATACCTCGACGATGTGAAGAAATCAACAGGGGAAAAATACCTGTAAAGAACCGAGGATAAAACAGGAGAGACAAGGCATGCCTTGTCTCTCCATTGTTTTTTATATTATTTAATCAAAAATATCCGATCAATATTCCCACAGATCGTGTTCAAAATTGGATAGTTCGGTTTTAATGCGGTCAGCTTCGAATAGAGCTGATTTTCCGACGGTATATTCGAGGATGAGCCTGTCGTCGTAAGCATTCGATTCACCCCAGATAACACTGCCGAATCTTCTCTGCATGAAAAGATCGTCGAATGAGAGTCTTTGTGCGTCGTTGTTGGGCAGGTAGACTTCCTGTTTGGCCAGGGCATCTCTGATATCGTCGAAATTTACCCAAAAGAGCGGCATCCTTCTCATAGCGCCTGTTTCATCATCCATTCCCATCCAGAAAGGCTGAATGGCAATAATTCTTACATCCAGCTTTGAGAGCTTCTTGTTGAAATACCATTCTTCATAAAGCATAAGCTGCTTTACTTCCTCAGGTTTCGGGGAAATTGTGACGAGAGTATCCTTGGTCTGGCCCTGATCGTTGATAGGCACCTGTATTGTCCTGGAGCCTGCTCCCATCAGTGATTCTATTTCGGAATAGGTTGTGTTTACTTTTCCTTCCATAGGTTCGAAAGCAGTGAGCCTGCCGGATTTTATCTCTTCAAGAAGGATACTGATAAAGTTCCTTCTTCCATCATTCATCTGTTTTGTAGGATAATAGAGAGGCTGATTGATCTTTTCTCTCAGGTCGATCAAGCGGTATATTTTTTTGGACCACACAGCATCTGCCTCCCTGAGGTAGGCATACTCTATCTTCCTTGCATCATGAATTGATTTCTGGTAAATATCCCTGAAGCTCTGTGACTGGTCATCCTGCGGAGCGTTCTGTGCGCTCAGGATGCCTGAAACCGAGAGGGCGATAAATCCAAAAAATAACTTCTTGATCATATTATTAATAATTAATTTATTTTGAAAACCATAGGGCTGAGATCCTGCGTCGCTCCGTCAGGTCCTACAGCTTTAATGTCCTTGATGATCAGGTTTTTTCCCCTTGTGAGCCTGTTAATAAGATCTTTCTGGGCAGTTGTCAGGACGTTACTGGAGCTTGATTGCTCGAAATCAGAACCCTTGTCGGAATAAAGAATTGTGAAACCAGTCACCTTATATGTAAGGTCGAAATCAAAATCAGGCATGATGGCAAATACGCCTTGCTGTGCAGCAGCAACAGCCTTGTCGAGATTTCCATCGCTCTTCTGTGCAAACTGGGCAGTTGGTTTCGGAAGCTTTTTAACCCTGAATTCATATGGAGCGTAGCTTACCATCTTGCCGTTTATGTTTGCCGAAACAAGTATCTGAACGTTCTGGTTGGCACCATTAGGTTTTACCGAATACATGCCCTTAAATACCTGACCTTTTGAGTTTTTGACTCTTTCGTTTGTAAGCTGGCCACCCTGAACGCTTACCTTTATATTATTAGGGCTGACACCGGGAACAGAAACGTCAATGGGGTTGGGTATTCCATTATACATTACGTTCATTGCGGTCGGAGAAACGATTACTGTTGATTCGCCGACATTGTATTCGGCATCGAAGGGGTATTCCTTGATTGAACCGTCGGGAGCTTTGAGAGATATGACTCCACCCCATTTTTTTGATCCGGTCGATGTGGCTTTTGCTTTATAGATGCCGCGACCCATATCGTCTACTTCAAGCTGAGTGCCTCCTGCGAGGGTGATAGTCGGTTTCTGTGTTGTGTCTATTGCAGAAATGAACACGCTTGCCTGGTAATCGCTTCCCATCTGGACGTAGTTCGAGTTGGGGATCACGATCGGTACAAGCTTGTTGAACTTGAACGATGCAGCATCGATCTGTGAGTACAGGTAATTGAGAACTTCGGTTTCACCATTCCTTACGGCGAGCTGGTATTCTGACAAAATACAGATTACAGCTACAAGCGGAAGGGTTTGAAAATTCAGGTTTGCCCATGGTTCAACTTCCCCGTCTTCGTTAACGCCATCTTCAGTTTTCAGGCTTCCTCTGAGAGCTTCCTCTGCGGTAGGGTTCTTTCCTTCGAGTGAAGCTATAAGAAACTCGCGGTAATCAGTTAAGATCGCCTTGAGGTCGTTTGCCTTACCGTTTTCATTGGCTCCGAGAAGGATCTGTGAAGGAACATTGTTCTCGTCGATCTTCTTGATCTCATCGATTATTACCTCATCACCTTTTACCGCAAGGTTGCCTTCGCCTTCAGCTGTGTTGATTATTTCGATCTTCAGTCCCTGGATAAAATTGAAAGCCTCATCGGCTCTTTCCTTTATCGCATAAGCGGTTGATTTGTACTTGCCGGCTTTTGTTGGATTCTCTGCGGCAGCACGATCGAATTCCTTATAAATAAGATCGTTTTTGACAGCGTAATTGGCAATTGACTGGGTAAGTCCTTTATCAACCTTCTTAAAAGCTTCAACGGCTTCCTTTGATACGTTAAGCGCAAGCATGGCGGTAAGAACAAGGTACATCATACCGATCATCTTTTGCCTTGGAGATAGCCTTTCGTGAGCCATTTTTCTTAGTGTTTAGTTGGTAAGATGCCGTAATTATTTTACGTTCATTGCTGATAGCATGTTGCCGTAAACATTATTTAACGCTGAAAGATTTTCGTTTAGTTTGCTTATCTGTTCGCGATATTTCTTAGTGTCACCTGCCGATTCTGAAAGGTCTTTCATGAGAGTCTGTATTCCTTTATAAAGGTTTTCAGATTCCCGCATGTGTTCATCAGCTCCTTTTTTCTGCAGTTCGTACACCGAATTCAGTGCTGAAAGGTTTTTATTGAGAGATTCGAGCTGTTGCTGGTATGATTTTCCCCCGACTTCGATTGTGGAGAATGAATCAGCCATATTGCGGTATGTAGAGCTCGTTTCATTTATCAGCTTTGCAGTCGAGGTATAGGAATCTGACAGTTTGCCGAGCGAGTCGGTAGCTGAGTTGACTGTGCTGGCGTATTTTGCCGAAGCTGCAGATACATCGCCCATTGCGTTCATGTTTGCAGTGGCATCGCTTAGTTTCTTCATTCCACCGCCCAGCTTCTGGAAGAGCTCCGGGGTGATCTCGGCTTTCTCGAGCATCTCGTCAAATTTGGCAAGGGCAACTGAACCGGCTCCGCCGCCAATTGCTCCTCCGCCTCCCATGCCTGTTCCAAGGTGCTGTGACTCTTTCATTCGTCCTGTAAGGGCAGTTTCGTCGGAAATGCCTGCCAGTTCAGGGTAGACAAGTGACCAGTCTACCTCTTCATGCAGAGGTTCAAAGGCCGAGAAGAAGAAAATGATAGCCTCGGTACATAGTCCAATTGTAAGCATTGTCCCTGCAAGAGGCCAGTGCTGGATTTTGAATAAGGCACCGATAATTACGACGGCGGCTCCTAAACCATAAAGTTTAGCAATGAAATTTTTCCACCCGCTGCTCTGTACTAATTCTGCTAGGCTCATATTACCTGATGATTTTTGGGGTTATTCTAATTTTAATTAACACCAATGTAAGCTCTTACATTGCGGAATCCTATATAAGGTTTGGTTGAATCCTGGTATTCATAATCTCTTGAACTGGTCTGGAGGAAATATGCTATATCCTTCCATGAGCCACCCCTGATAACTTTGCGCTTCATAACAGGTGGATCCTGTGGTGCTGCATTATACTGGTAATCGGGCTGCAGGTCGTGCTGGAAGACATAAGCTGATGGATGATAAGCAGCGCGTGTCCATTCTGCAACGTTTCCTGCCATGTCGTACAAGCCATATTCATTTGGTTCGTATGAA
>JBLNAO010000322.1:0-31523 GCA_050259395.1 Chloroflexota bacterium | reverse complement strand
ACCCTTGAAAGTATTTACTGGCTTGGAGTAAAACTTATCAACAAAACTGTTGATAAAAATTCCGGACTCAGCCTTCAACAATGGGAAGCATACGAAATAAACACGGAAATTCCCGTAAATGAAGCACTTAATGCATTGAAAAAGTACATGGAAGAGAAAAATACACTATCTTTGTATGCTTCTACCAGCATTATGATAGTGCCAGGTTACAACTTCCGGATTACAAAAGGTATTATAACTAATTTCCACCAGCCTCGAAGTACTCTCCTATTGCTTGTTTCTGCCTGGATTGGTGAAAGATGGAAAGATGCATACAAATTTGCAATTGAGAATGATTTCAGGTTCCTCAGCTATGGAGACAGTTCATTATTGCTGCCATAAAAAATTGATTTTTTTTAAATTAATTTTTGCTATAACGAAATATTTAGTTTAATTTTGATTTTGATTAAGGTACGTTTTTTTGTTTATTTGAAAGATTCAATATCTGGTTTATGAACGGAAACAGGATGATGCAGCAGGTTACAGCGATTTTTTCGGTGTTCATGGTCATCTTTTATATTGGCGTGGGCATATATTTTATATGGTTCTTTAAAGGAGGCATGATCGACAAACCGGTAAGAGTGATTCTCGGAGCTGCATTCCTCTTTTATGGTATATACAGGGGACTGCGGTCCTTCGAAAAAATAAAAGAAGCTTATTTTTCCAAAGATGATGAGGAGGATAGGGATAATTACAGTCGGAACGGTCATTATAATCGATATAAGTAAATGGCTACAATGCATTTCACTGGCACACACTTTGCAGGGATTTAACTAAAGATTGTTAAACCATGATCAAATTCTAAGGAGATGAACAAAGTACCACTTATCCAAAATTTTATTATAATTGCGGGCGGGAACAAAATTTCCGAGAAAATATTACCAGTGAACAACACAAGCAAAATCAGGCATCTGAGATTAATAACCTATTTCCTTTTGGGAATGTTCCTGGTATTGCAGTCATGTAACCAGTTGGGCAAGAAAGCAACAAATGAAACACCCACCAGGGGTTCGATCAGGATCTCCGTGGATGAATCATTCCGACCGATTCTTGAGACCGAAATATTCACGTTTACTCACCTTTATGCTTCGGCAAGCATTGAATCAAGCTATAAGCCGGAACTCGATGTGATCAATGATTTCATGAACGATTCCGTAAAAGTGATTGTCACCAGCAAGAAGCTTTCTGACTACCAGGTTCAGTCTCTTCGCGACACACAGGTGATTGCACGTACAACAACGTTTGCGTACGATGCACTTGCTCTTGTGACAAACAAGCAGAACCTCGATACCCTTATGAAATACAATACGGTGAAGGATATATTCACCGGTAAAATCAAAAACTGGAAGCAGATTGATCCCAAATCGAAGCTTGGCGACATACGGGTGATATTCGACAACAATAAATCAGGAAACATCAGGTATTTCAAGGAGCTGTTCGAAGTAGATTCTCTCGGCAGCAATTTCTTTGCGGTTGACAGTAATCCCGATGTAATTGATTTCGTATCGAGAAATGAAGATGCACTCGGTATTGTCAGCGTTAACTGGATAAGCGACAAGGATGATTCGAAAACACGCGAATTCCTCGATAAGGTGAGCATTGTGGCTGTTTCTCACCAGTTTCTCGAAGACGGGTATTTTCACCGTCCACAGCAGGGATCTATTTACAATAAGGAGTATCCGTTCGTCAGGGATGTTTACCTTATATCTAGGGAAACATTTGCAGGTTTAGGATCAGGATTCATCAACTGGCTGTGCGCAGAACAGGGACAAAGGATAGTTCTTAAATCAGGACTTGTTCCGGCAACGATGCCGATAAGGCTTGTACAGGTAAAACAGGAGTAATACCAATTATAAATAAGATATAAGAAGTTCATATTAATAAACATAACAACACCAAAATTCAGGAGAAACTATGAAACGTTTTAAAATTAGACCGGCTATGTTGCTGATTGCGCTGATAGCCTTTGCACCAAATCTTAGTCTTTTGGCGCAGGATCTTAAGTCAGCAATACTTCTTACCAGGAGCGAACAGTATGATCAGGCTGCAACAATGCTCCAGGATCTTATAAAGAAGGAACCGGCAAACGGCAAGAATTATTTTTATTTAGGTGAGAATATCATTGCTGATTATTATTCAGACACTATCTCCAATTCACTTGAAACTGCTGCAAAAAACGCAAAGGAGATTTATCAGAAAGGTGTCGAAGCAAATGCCAACGAACCTCTTAATTATATCGGCCTCGCGGAGGTTGCTGTAATTCAGAAGGACGAAAAGACCGCAGATGATATGCGGACTAAAGCAAAAAGCTTTCTTGTGCCTTACAAAAAAGTAGGAAAGAAGATGACTCCTCCTGCAGCCGATTATGCATTCATCCTTGCCAAGGTTGCGGAATCATATATCAACAGGAGTGAAGAAACCGTTGATACAGCAAAGGCTTTGCCTCTGATAAGGGAAGCTTTAAAAATTGACAGCAAGAACCCGGATATTTATCTTGTAGCCGGAGATGTTTACATTCTCAAGAATGACGGTACTAAGGCAATTGCAATGTACAATCAGGCACAGATGGCAGATCCCACCTCCCCCACTGCAGCCATGAAGATCGGTAACATTTATGTAAAAGGAAGGGCATGGCAGGCTGCAATCGGCGCATTTGAGGAAGCAATCAACCTTAATGCCAACTATGCTCCTGCATATCGTGAACTTGGCCAGGTTTATCTTCTCGCACAAAGGTTCAATGAAGCAAAACAATATTTTGAGAAATACCTTCAGCTTACTGCCGGTAATATTCCTGCACAAACAAGGTACGTGAACGCTCTGTTCTATGCCAAGGATTATGAAGGAGTTATCAAGAATGTTGAAGAAATCCTTAAAAAGGACCAGTCCAAAGCATATATCATGCGTCTTGCTGGATATTCAGCATACGAAAAGAATCCGCCTGACTACAACCAGGCTCTGAATTACATGGACAAACTTTTCCAGACCGTTGCTCCTGAAAGGATCATCTGGAAGGACTATCTGTATCTTGCAAGAATCCTTGTCAAGAAGAATGGTGATTTTGGCAAGATGACCGATGAGCTGAATTCACTTACGCAGCAGCTCGAAAAGGAAAAAGGCAGGTCATCAACAGCAAATGCCGCCGACAAAGCAAAGATCAAGGCCGGTATGACCGACATTGAAAACAAGATAGCCGATGTTCAGAAAAGGATCGCCGCTGCCAATGCGGAAATCGACAAGGCATTCGTTGCGTACAACAAGGTTCTCGAATACAGGCCCGGAGACAAGGCAATTCTCAACGAAATGGCGAACCAGTATTACACATTTAAAAGGTACAACGATGCGGCTAAAATCTATGCAAGGCTGCTGGATCCTTCGAAAGACAATCTCGATGAGATGATGCGTATAGGAAGAACATATTACACAGGTGAAAACTACAAGTCCGCTGACTCAGTATTCTCCGCTATTACGAAATCAAATCCTGATTTTGTCCCGGCATATCTGTGGATAGCAAACACATACTCAAAGATGGACCCGGATGCAAGCTTGGGCCTTGCAAAGCCAAAATTCGAGAATGTTCTCAGGGTTGCAGCCAAAGACTCTGTTGCCAACTCATCCGCAATGGTCGATGCAATCACATATCTGGGTTACTTTCACATGTCTCATGACAATTTCGGGAAAGCCAAAGATTATTACAACAGGCTTGTAAACCTCTCAGACAACAAGGATCACAAGATCAGAGGCTATTACAACCTTGGATCGCTCGAGGTTCAGGCAACAAGAACCGAGAAGACCAACGAAGGAAGGCTTCCTTACCTCCAGCGCGCAAGAGAGTATTTCAACAGGATACTTGCCCTTGATCCAAACAACAACCAGGCTAAGACCCAGCTGAATTACATCAGCGAATTCGAGGCACAGATCAAGAAGGGCATCAACCCGAATGAGATCAGGGGAACTGTGAAAAATGCTGCTGGCGGCCCGATTGCATTTGCATCGATCAGGGTTAAGGATACGGCTGCTGAAAACCTATCCAATGCCAAGGGTGAATTCAAATTCGAAATACCTTCGGGTTCAGAGACTTTGTTAGTCAGCGCCAAAGGTTACAAGACCGTTGAAATTCCGATAACAAAGTCAAGAATTTACACCATAACTCTTGAGCAATAAGGAATTTACAAATTGATCAAATAGGTGAAAATGTGTAAAAAAAAATGAAGTTAGTATAGAGGAAATAAACTTAACATCGTTTATATTTGCAAATCATTAAAAATCTTAAACCTAAACAAAACTAATAAAATGAGTAAACAAGGAAGTGCTTTCAAAGATGCGTTGCAGAACGTTTTTGCAACTAGTGCTATTTTAATAGCGTTCATAGTTTCCTATCTTTTGTTCGAAAACCTTATGGGTAACTCTGTCAACTTCGAAGGTGGCAACCCGAAAGGTCATGCACTGGAAGGTAACTATCTCGGAATCATCTACAAAGGTGGTTACATTGTTCCTATTCTTATGACCTGTGTTCTTGTTCTTGTTATTTTCGTATTTGAAAGGGCAATCACACTTGCAAGGGCTAAAGGAAAAGGCAGATTAAATTCATTCGTTGCAAGGCTTCAGAGTCTGCTTCAGCAGGACAAAATTGAAGAAGCTATCGAAGCTTGCGACAAGCAGAGAGGTTCGCTCGCAAACGTTATGAAAGCAGGACTTCTTCGTTACCGCGATCTTCAGAGGGATCCATCACTCGAGAAAGACCAGAAGATCCTTTCAATTCAGACAGCTTTTGAAGAAGCAGCAGCATTGGAACTTCCTATGCTGTCGAGAAACATGGTTATCTTCTCAACACTTGCATCCATCTCAGTGCTTATCGGACTTATCGGTACAGTGCTTGGTATGATCCGCGCATTTGCCGCTCTTGCACAGTCCGGCGCTCCGGATGCACTCGCACTCTCACAAGGTATTTCCGAAGCTCTTGTGAACACAGCATTCGGTATCACAGGTTCAACCCTGTCAATTATTGCTTTTAACTATTTCTCATCAACAATCGACGCTTATACATTTAAAATTGATGAAGCAGGGTTCAGTCTGACACAGAACTTCGCTGCTTCACTGAAGAACGCATAGCCAGGAGATTGTTGGTTGAATTCTTAATAATATTACGAGATGCCAAAGATTAAATTACCAACAAAGCAACCACATATCGACATGACGCCGATGGTTGACCTCTTCTCAGTGTTGCTGATATTTCTTCTGCTCACTACGACGATGAGACAACCTGAACCGGCCAATGTTGATACGCCTTTTTCAATATCGGAGAAGCCGACGCCCGACTTTAATACATTCACTTTGCTTCTTTCCAAGGATGATAAGGTTTTCTTAAACTTCGATAACGGACCAGATACTTTGCTCAAATTCAGGCCTAAAATTCTGGCTGAAATGGGTGCAAGGTATAATATCCAGTTCACAGATGAAGAACTGAGACAGTTTGAGGTGTACAAGTCCTCAGTCGGAGTGCCGATCGAAAACATGAAAGCCTTCCTTGATACAAAAAGCAGCAAGGATAGAGATGCAATGCAGGTGGGTATACCTGTTGATTCACTTAATAATCAGCTTGCAGACTGGATTCTGTTTGCACGTAAGGTGAATCCTAACATCAATGCAGTCATCAAAGGCGATTCACAGACAGGTTTTCCGATTTTAAAGAAAGTTCTTGACATAATGCAGGACAAGAATGTGAATAAGTTCAATCTTATCACAAGTCTTGAGGCTGCTAAGATAAACCTGGAAGAAATACAGCAGTGATATGGCAGAAATTATTGTAGAAGAAAAAGGCAAAGGCGGGAGGAAAAAAGTACATCCACCGCACATAGACATGACACCCATGGTAGACCTTATGTGTCTGCTTATCACTTTCTTCATGCTTACAACAGCATTCAGCAAGTCCAAGATCATGGAGATAAACCTTCCTGAGAAGATCAAAGATCCCAACCAGGAAGCTCCAAGAGTTGCAAAAAGCCGTACTATCAACCTTATTCTGGGTCCGAATAGCAAGATCTATTTCTACCCGGGCGGCGTCGATGCGGAACAATACAGCAACCTGCCTCCGGTACAGGAGCTTGATTTCAGCGATGGTCCCGGCGGACTCCGCTACATGCTCCTCGAAAGAAACAGGGCTTTGTTCAGAAAGATCAACGAGTATCAGGAAGAGGTTAAAAAAGGTACCTACGGCCAGCTTGACCAGGATTCTGTTCAACGTGTGATTTCACAGATGAAGAGAGATGATGACACAGGTCCTATCGTTCTGATAAAGGCTTATAAAGAAGCCAAATACGGCAACTTCGTCGATATCCTCGATGAGATGACAATCTGCGGAATTGCACGTTATACATTCGTTGACATAGCATGGTATGAGGACAAAATGGTGGAAGCAGCGGCAGGCATACAATCAACTGCAACAGCTCCGGCACGCCCCTCATCCAATTAACCGTAAACCTTGAGAGATATGGCAAAAGATAACATTAAAGCACCTGCATTTGACGACATAGTGTTCGCCAACAGGAACAAGGAGTACGGTGCATACGCACTGCGCAAAAAATATAAGCCAACAGTAATTTTTGCGCTTATCATTGGAATCATAATTATAGGCTCGCTTATCGTAGGTCCGTACCTTAATGCAAAAGCTTCGGAAAACACCCGAAAGCGTGCGGAAAGACAGGTGGAAGTCAAAATGGAAGCCATGGATGCACCTGCTGAACAGGTTGCTCCTCCCCCTCCTCCTCCACCGCCTCCGGCCGACGTTGTTCAGCAGGCCAGATACGTACCGCCGGTGGTTGTTGACTCGGTTAAACCCGAGGAAGAAGTACAGCTTCTTACTGCTGATGAAGCAGAGGAAGTTGTCCAGAACACCGAGGTTGTCGACATCCCCGTTGAGGTGAAGGAAGAAGTGCAGGAAGAAGAAGCTGCAGAAGTTCCTTTCGTAGTCGTAGAGGAGATGCCGATGTTCCCGGGTGGTGATCCCGCTCTTCTGAAGTATATTGGAGAAAACACCCAGTATCCTGAAGTTGCTAAGGAAAACAACATCCAGGGAAGGGTAATCGTGAGGTTCTGCGTCACCGCAAAAGGTGGTGTGAGCCAGGTCAGCGTCCTTAAAGGAGTCGACCCGGAACTCGATGCCGAAGCTATAAGGGTTGTCAACACACTTCCCCCATTCAAGCCAGGCAAACAGGGTGGTAAACCCGTTCCGGTGTGGTACATGGTACCAATCACATTTACGCTTAAGTAAATCACTTTGTTTACAATAAAAAAGGCCGGTTTTCACCGGCCTTTTTTTTATTACTATTTATTTATATGTGAGAGTAATAAGAACTTACACAGAGCTGCACAGAGGAACACAGAGGACCACAGAGATTACGATATGATCCAGATTTAATCTCTGTGCAACTCTGTGCCTTCTCCGTGCAACTTTGTGCAACCTATTGAACCAGGGGTCATTTTGACTTTTTCAGTTCATTTTTCAATAATTCTACGAAATTCTCAATATCCCCCTCTGTAGTGTCCCAGCTCGTCATCAGCCTGTATTCAGACAACATTTCATTCCATGGATAGAAGAAATACCGCTGCCTGACCTTTTCAGCTGCTTCCCCGGGAAGTATTACAAATACACCGTTAGCCTGTACTTTCTGAGTGATTTTCACTCCTTCAATCTGAGAAAGCTTCTGCTCCAGGATCGCGGCCATTGAATTTGCATGTGTGGCCAGCTTTTTCCAAAGTTCGTCCTTGAAGTATCCTATATACTGGGCTGAGATAAACCTCATCTTTGAAGCGAGCTGCATCCCCTGTTTTCTTATGTATTTGAAATTGGCGGAAAGCTCCGGCCTCAGAAAACAGATTGCTTCACCGAACATCATGCCGTTTTTCGTACCACCGAAAGACAAGACATCAACTCCTGCATCGGATGTAAAAGCGCGGAACGGAAGACCAAGCGAAACAGCTGCGTTTGCGAGCCTCGCACCATCCATGTGAAGCAGTAATCCATGCGAATGTGCATAATGAGCCATCTTGTGTATCTCCTGAGGTGTGTAAACGGTTCCCATTTCAGTGGACTGGGTAAGGGAGATAACCCTTGGCTGTGAGTGATGCTCAAAATCGAAGCCATGCATGTGACGTGCAATAAGATCGGGAGTGATCTTGCCGTCGGGGGTGTCGACTGTTAATATTTTGGACCCGGTGAATTTTTCCGGTGCACCGCATTCGTCGGTATGAAGGTGAGCAGTCGATGCAGTAATCACTGAATTCCAGGACCTTGAGACTCCGGTAATTCCAAGGACATTAGCTGCAGTGCCTGTGAACACGAAAAACGTTTGGGTACCTTCCCCAAGCTGTTCCCGGAATAACTCTGCAGCCTTTTCGGTATAAATATCTGCACCGTAGCCAACCACATGGCCTTTATTTGCTTCAGCAACTTCCCTGAGTATATCCGGGTGCACTCCGGCATTATTATCACTTGCGAAGCCTCTTTTTTCTATAACATTCATCTTTCTTTCATATTTAATTCAAAACCGCAAAGTCCGCGAGGTGTTATTTTCCTGCGTGCTTTGCGGTTGTAAAAACAATCTTGTTTAATTATACTTTCTTCTTCTTTTGTGAAAACCAGAGCATAACGACCCCGAAAACGAGCATGATGATGCCCATAATAATATTAACGTTTATATTCAAAGATCTCTGATACATCTCGGTATCAGAGTTGGTTACGATGCCGAATATCGTGATTATAATTCCCACTATAGTGAACATCAGGCCTATTGGAATTCTAATATCTACCATTTTAAGTTCCTCCTACCAGAATATTATTGTTAATGCAATAAAAATAACGCCTACTATTATCGACAGTCCAACCGGACGCTGATGGAACGGAAGATGTTTGTCGCTTAATTCCCTTGGGGTCAGTGAATACACCAATCCACGGAGTTCTGCCTCTGACTTCTTCTGTTCTGTAAGCAAGCTGATTACCACCGTAAGTGTTGTGCTTACTCCGAACGCAATGATAGCTGTCCAAAAATTCTGGGCCATTTCGACAGGATATGTATGTATATTTCCCAGCCATCCCCCTTTGAAAAGCGTGTTTGCACCTTCGGGCTCAGTGAGACCGTGATGAACGAGAGCCATGAGGAATCCTCCAAGAAGCCCGATAAACGCTGCATGACCTGTTGTCCTTTTCCAGAACATTCCAAGGAAGATGACAGCGAACAACGGAGCGTTGATCATGGAGAAGATCGTCTGCAGGAAGTCCATGATATTACCGAATTTGCTGGCTATGTAAGCTGAGGCAATGCTGAGAAGTATGCCGAATACTGTGGCAATCCTTCCCACCTTGAGGTAATGTTTTCCATCTGCTTCTTCGTTGCCTGTGGCGGGACGTATATAACTCTGGTAAATATCATAGGTCCACACTGTGTTAAAAGCTGAAACGTTTCCTGCCATACCCGACATGAACGAGGCAAGAAGAGCCGTCATTCCGAGCCCGAGCACGCCTGCAGGAAGATAATGCTTGAGTAGCATAATGATCGTGTAGTCATATTTCAGTCCTCCCTGAGCATCGGTAGGAAGGGTGAAATGTTTTGAAGGATCGTTAAGAAGGACAAGTCCGATAATCCCCGGGACAATAATAAGGAATGGTATAAACATTTTCGGAAGGGCGCCGATTAAAGGCACTTTCCGAGCTGCTGCCTTCGACTCGGCCGCAAATGCTCTCTGAACAATCAGGAAGTTCGTGCACCAGTAACCGAAGGAAAGGACAAAACCGAGACCAAATAATACCCCGAACCATTCCACACCCATTGGGTTGGAGGCTGCATCCCCGGTATATTTCCATGTGGTCAACAATGTATCTGAGGCGAAAGCCTTAGACTCGGCAAGAGGAGCAAGCTTCTCCCCCATTCCCGACCATCCGCCTACGTCTTTGAGGCTCAGTACAGCCATGGGAAGAAGTCCGATCACGATGATGAAGAACTGGAGCACTTCGTTATAAATGGCTGATGAAAGTCCGCCCAGGTATGTATAGGCAAGAACTATCAGAGCCGATACCCACAGGCTGAGGTTGTAATCCCATCCAAGGACGTTCTCCATTAATATTGCCAGGGCATACATTGATATACCGGAGGCAAGTATTGTCATAACGGCGAAGAGAATTGCATTTAACCCTCTTGTTTTTTCATCGTACCTCAACTTAAGGAATTCAGGAACTGACCTGGCCTTCGATCCATAGTAAAAAGGCATCATGAATAAGGCGAGGAAGATCATTGCAGGAATTGCTCCGATCAGGTAAAAATGGGTCGTCATCATGCCATATTTCATACCTGAACCAGTCATACCCATAACTTCAAGGGCTCCGAGGTTCGTGGATATGAACGCAAGTCCCGCTACCCAGGCAGGGATCGATCTTCCGGCTTCAAGAAATGCGTTCGCATTCTTCATGTACTTCCTGAGGAACCATCCGATACCGAGAACAAACAAAAAATAGATTACCATAATCAGATAATCTATCCAGCTCAAATCAACTTTCATAGTATTCAGGTTTTGGATTTAGATTTTGCTAATAACTTAAATATCAAAATTGTGGAAAAAATGGCTTCGTCAAGAACACCAGGTTTACACAAAGAGTATAAAGGTGTAGTAAAAATACATTTATTATCGGTTTACAAAAATGAAGCGACAACATTTTTGGAGTCAAAAAAGTATCTTTACGAAAAATGACCGTTGAAAACCCGGTATTTCATCTTCCTTTCATATAAAGGTACCTCTTACCATGGCTGGCAGATACAACCTGATTCAGTCTCCGTTCAGCAAACACTCGATGATGCCTTGTCAGTTATACTTGGTGAAGCCATAGCAACTACCGGAGCAGGCAGAACAGACACCGGCGTTCATGCAAGCTTTTTCTGCGCTCATTTTGAAAGCAGGTCAGGGGACCTCGACACAAAGAAGAATCTCCTTTTCAGAATCAATAAATTCCTGCCAAAGGATATTTCAATTAATGAGATCAGGAAAGTTGTTCCTGAAGCTCATGCCCGTTTCAGCGCAATCTCGAGAACCTACAAGTATTTCATCAGCAGGTCAAAAAATCCCTTCAACAACGATTCTTCTTGGTACCTTTATGGGGACCTTGACATTGCCAGGATGAACGAGGCATGCGAGGTGTTATACCGGCATTCGGATTTTACAAGCTTCAGCAGGCTTCACACCGATGTAAAGACTAATAACTGCCGGATATTTCATGCACTTTGGGAGGAAGATGATTCATCACTTGTCTTTACGATAAAAGCTGACCGTTTTCTAAGGAACATGGTGAGAGCTATTGTCGGCACGATGGTCGAAATCGGACAGGGCAAGCTTTCTGTCAGTGAGTTTGAAAATATAATCCTGGCAAAAGACCGTGGGAAAGCCGGAAAATCCGCGCCAGCAAAAGGTCTTTTCCTTACAGATATCGAATATTCCACCGATCTATTCGCGTAAGCCAGGGGTTTACAAAAAGTGATAATTATCACTTCATTATGCTGTTAGTGATTTCACACGATTAAAAATTAATTTTAATTTTGCGCCGCGACTAATCAAAAATCACAATCATATGAGTAATGAATGGTTGATTTTATTCTTTCTGGTGGGAGCGATTTTCGTTGGAGTTGTCCTGATATTTTCAGGAATTGTAGCCCCGAAGTCAGTCAACCCGCAGAAGTTTGATCCTTATGAATGCGGAATACCTACAGAAGGCGTAACCTGGCTTCAGTTCAACGTTGGTTACTACCTGTTCGCCATACTTTTCCTGATATTTGATGTTGAGACTGTCCTGGTATTTCCATGGGCTGTCGTTATGAAGGAAGTGGGGATAGCTGCATTCGTCGAAATAGTTATTTTCTTTTTCATTCTGGGCCTGGGCCTTCTCTACGCCTGGAAAAAACATGCGCTTATATGGGAATAAAAGGTATAAAATACGAAGAATTCAAGGATAACGAAAGTCTCGAATTACTCAATGAATCAGGCGGAAACGTTCTGTTGGCAACAATCGACGACGTTATCAACTGGGGCAGGAAGAATTCTCTCTGGCCTCTCACCTTTGCCACACGCTGCTGCGGCATCGAGATGATGGCCACAGGTGCACCAAGGCACGATTTCGCCCGTTTCGGGATGGAAGTGTACCGTGCCAGCCCGCGCCAGGCCGACGTGATAGTTGTTGCCGGCACAATAGTTCAGAAAATGGCCCCGGTTCTAAAAAGGCTATATGACCAGATGTCGGAGCCGAAGTATGTTGTAGCAATGGGAGCCTGTGCAATATCAGGCGGACCCTTTTTCCTTAATTCATATAGTGTAATCAAGGGTGTCGAGCATGTGATACCGGTTGATGTCTATGTACCCGGTTGCCCTCCACGCCCGGAAGCCCTGCTTTACGGCATGCTTCAGCTCCAGAGAAAGATCGAAACTGAGAACATCAAGTCGAGGAAGCTCCGCAATGAATCACATGACAGCAAATAAAGTGACTAGAGTGACCAGAGTGACTAAAGTGACTAGAGACATGAATATCTCTGAAATCCTGTGACGCTCTGTGAAACTCTGTGTAACAAAAAGATATCATTTACATAATGGATAAAACACAACTCACTGAATTCATCAAAAGCCTCGATGAAGCACTTGTAGTGACGGAGGGCAAGCAGTTCATCGAAGTGACTGTTCCCCCCGCAAAACTGCATGACATTGCATTAAAGCTCAGGGATGATGAAAGAACAAAATTCGATTTCTTATTTTGTTTAACCGGAGTGGATTACAGGCAGGATCTCGGAGTTGTCTATCACCTGAGGTCAACTGATTCAGGCCTGACTATTGTTCTCAAAGTCAGGACTTCAGACAGGACTAATCCTCATTTCGACACGGTTTCAGATATCTGGAAAACAGCTGATTTTCATGAAAGGGAGGTATTCGACCTTCTTGGAATAAAATTCGATAATCATCCGGATCTCAGGAGGTTCTTTCTCGAGAAGAATTTCGGCTATCCGCTGAGAAAGGACTTTGTTGATGATGTAAATGTTGTTACAAAGTAAGTTATGGCAGAAGAAATAAAAAACGTTATTCCCGACGAGCAACAGGAATACACCATCAACATGGGGCCGCAGCATCCCTCAACACATGGGGTTCTGAGGCTTGTTGTATCGCTGAAAGGAGAAATGGTCCGGAATGTTGAGCCTCATATCGGATACATTCACAGCGGTATTGAAAAGATGTGTGAGGCCCTCACCTACCCACAGATAATTCATCTCACTGACAGGATGGATTACCTGTCAGCACACATAAACAATGAAGCAGTATGCCTTAATGTCGAAAAAGCCTTGCAGGTTGAAGTTCCCGACAGGGTGAAAGTCATACGGACAATAATGGCAGAACTCACAAGGATTCAGTCACACCAGCTTTTCTGGGCAACCTTCGGAATGGATCTTGGCGCTCTCACCACCTTCTTTTACGGTCTTCGCGACAGGGAGATGATTCTCGACATATTCGAGGAAACCACCGGCGGAAGAATGATCGTGAGCTACAGTTGCCCGGGTGGACTTATGTATGACATTCATCCGAACTTCCAGAAAAGGGTCAAGGATTTCATCAAATATTTCAGAAAGACTCTTCCGGAATATGACCAGCTTCTTACCGGCAACGTCATCTTCAGGGAACGCACTATGGATATAGGCTTCCTGACACGCGAAAACGCAATTTCTTATGGTGCCACAGGCCCTGTTGCAAGGGCATCGGGTGTTTCATGTGATGTAAGAAAACATGAGCCTTACAGCGCTTACGACAGGGTTAAGTTCAACGAGATAATGGCAACAAAGGGTGATACATACACAAGGTACACCCTGAGGATGAAGGAGATGTGGGAATCTATGGATATCATCGACCAGCTGATAGATAACATTCCTGAAGGAGCGTACGCAGTGAAGATGAAGCCGGTAATAAAGCTTCCTGAAGGCGAATATTACCAGCGCGTTGAAACTGCACGAGGCGAGCTTGGCGTGTATATCATCAGCGACGGCAACAAGAATCCTTACAGGGTGAAGTTCAGAAGCCCGAACTTCTCTAACCTGTCGGTTCTGAATGAAATTTCGAAGGGGTACAAGATTGCGGATCTTGTAGCGATCGGTGGGTCTCTTGACCTTATCATTCCTGATATAGACAGATAGTCAGGAACTTACACAGAGGACCACAGAGATCCACAGATGTACACAGAGAGTAAAAAGTAATTTGACTTAATAAAAAAATATGTACGATTTCACATCGTTGACAACAAGGATAGATGCAGCACTGGAGAGCGCATTGTCGCCATTTTGGACGACAGTCGTTGAGATGCTCATCATCGGTGTGCTGATATTGACATTTTACGCCATTATCGGATTATTCCTGGTGTATGCTGAAAGAAAGGTATGTGCGTTCATGCAAAACAGGCTGGGACCGAACCGGGTCGGGCCGTTCGGCATTTTCCAGACCATCGCCGACCTTGTAAAGCTTCTTTTCGTCGAGCTTGTGCCGATAAAGAATGCAGACAAATTCCTCTTCAACCTTGCCCCATTCATCGTTATTATCGCATCATTCATGGCGATTGCTGCTATACCGTTTGCCAAGGGACTTCATGCAGTGGATCTCAATATCGGAGTACTTTATATTATGGCTGTGTCGTCGATGGGAGTCATCGGCGTTCTTCTTGCAGGATGGTCGAGCAACAACAAATACTCACTGATCGGAGCCATGAGGAGCGGCGCCCAGATCGTCAGCTATGAGCTGTCTGTAGGCCTTGCACTTATCACAGTTGTTATTCTTGCTGGCACGATGCAGTTCGGTGAGATAGTTGAAGCACAGCGGGCAGGATGGTTCATTTTCAGGGGCCACATACCGGCATTCATAGCCTTTGTGATATTCCTTATTGCAAGCACGGCCGAAACGAACCGTGGTCCGTTCGACCTTGCAGAAGCCGAGTCCGAGCTCACGGGCGGATTTCACACAGAGTATTCCGGCATTAAATTCGCATTCTTCTTCCTTGCCGAATATATAAACATGTTCATCGTGGCTTCGATTGCCGCAACAGTGTTCCTGGGAGGCTGGATGCCATTTCACGTCGGCGGATGGGAAGGTCTAAATCATATCATGGACTTTATTCCTCCTTTCATCTGGTATCTAGGGAAGACATTCTTTGTGGTATTCCTGATGATGTGGTTCAAATGGACTTTCCCGAGGCTCAGGATCGACCAGCTGTTAACCCTCGAGTGGAAATATCTCTTGCCGATCAACCTTTTCAATGTCCTTGTTATGGCTTTGATAGTTCTGATGGGCTGGCATTTTTAGTATTCAATAATTCAATATATATCTCTGAATGAGAAGCATTATAAATTATCTGAAAGAAATAGTGACGGGGGTTGCCTCCCTTCTCAGAGGTATGAAGGTCACAGGTTCATACTTCTTCAGACCCAGCACCATTGTCACTCAGAAATATCCAAATAACCGCAAGGATCTCAAGATGTTCGAGAGGTTCAAGGGTGAGGTCATCATGCCGCATAACGAAAAGAACGAGCACAGGTGCACAGGCTGCGGGATATGCGAGATGAACTGCCCCAACGGAACCATCGAGATAATCACCAGGACTATCGAGACTGAAGACGGCAAGAAGAAGAAGGTGATCGACAAGCACATTTACAGGCTCAGCATGTGTACTTTCTGCGCACTGTGCGTGAAGACCTGCCCTTCAAATGCCCTTGCATTCGGACAGGAATTCGAACATGCCGTTTTCAACAGGCAGCTATTGGTAAAGGTCCTCAACAAACCGGGTTCACAATTAATGAAAGGAACAGAATAATGGAAGCAAACCAGATCATGTTTTTGCTGTTCTCTGCAATGATCGTTGTCTTTTCAATACTGACAGTGACTTCGCGGAAGATATTGCGCGCGGCAGTTTTTCTCCTTTTCGTGCTTGTTTCCACTTCGGGACTGTACTTTATGCTGAATTATCATTTCCTGGCAGCCGTCCAGCTGACCTTGTATGCCGGCGGTATTGTGGTGCTGATAATCTTTTCGATACTTCTTACCAGCCACATAGGGCAGAAATTCGAGGAACCAGGAATTAAGAAGATGGTGTTCTCGGCCATTGCCTCTATAGCGGGAGCAATTCTGTGCATCGTCACGATCCTCGATTTCAGATTCTCGGCAACCACCCAGGCTGCACAGGAAACGAATATGAAGTTCATCGGGAAGAGCCTTCTCTCAACAGATTATGACGGTTACGTTCTTCCCTTTGAGGTTATATCAATACTTCTTCTTGCAGCAATGATCGGTGCGATAGCAATAGCCAAGAAAGGCGGACCAAAGAATACCGAAACTTCTACTTTAAACCAGTAATACAATGAATACAGGAATACCGGTTCAATATTTCCTCATCCTGGGCACATTAATGTTCTTTACCGGCATTTATGGTTTCCTGACCAGGAGAAACCTCATCACGATACTTATGTCGCTGGAGCTTATCCTGAATTCAGTAAACATAAATTTCATGGCATTCAACAGGTACCTCTACCCACATAAGCTTGAAGGCATGTTCTTCAGCATGTTCGTCATTGCGGTCGCAGCCTGTGAAGCTGCAGTTGCAATTGCCATCATAATCAACATATACAGGAGGTTCTCCACGATCAACGTTGAGGATGTTAACGAAATGAAATATTGATAAATATCAGCATAAACAATGATTAACTTCAATTATACTCTCTGGATCCCGCTACTGCCTCTTCTGATGTTCCTGCTTCTGGGACTTGCAGGTCACAAGCTCAAGGCCAGGCTTTCAGGATTGCTGGGAACAACCGGTCTTGGCATAATCACAGTCCTCTCCTATATAACAGCTTACCAGTATTTTTTCGGAGGCAAAACGGAAGGCGTTTTTCAGAAGATCCTTGCGTTTAATACAACCTGGCTGAGATTCACTGAAAACCTTCACATTGATCTCGGCATTCTGCTGGATCCGATATCCGTGATGATGCTGATCGTAGTTACAACAGTATCATTCATGGTTCATATTTACAGCCTTGGTTACATGAAAGGTGAAAAAGGTTACGAACGATTCTTCGCTTTCCTTTCGCTGTTCACCTTCTCGATGCTTGGACTGGTTGTCGCCTCCAACATTTTCCAGATGTACATATTCTGGGAGCTTGTGGGAGTATCTTCATTCCTGCTGATCGGCTTCTATTACACCAAACCTTCGGCAGTGAGGGCTTCAAAGAAAGCGTTCATTGTTACCAGGTTTGCAGACCTCGGCTTCCTTATCGGCATACTGATGCTGTCGTTCAACACAAAGACATTTGATTTTATATCACTCACCGATGTAAACGGTCCTGCCATCAGCCAGGGAAGCGGTGTTGCCTTCCTCGGGCTTTCGGTTATGACCTGGTCGATGATATTCGTGTACATGGGAGGTGTCGGCAAATCGGCTATGTTCCCATTCCATATCTGGCTTCCCGATGCAATGGAAGGCCCGACTCCGGTATCAGCACTGATACATGCCGCAACCATGGTTGTAGCAGGAGTTTACCTTGTTGCGAGGATGTTCCCAGTTTATGCCATCAGCGCTCCTGTGGCTCTCGACGTGGTTGCATATGTGGGAGCTTTTTCATCGTTGTTTGCAGCAGTGATAGCCTGCACTCAGACGGATATCAAGAGAGTGCTGGCCTTCTCGACAATGTCGCAGATCGGATACATGATGCTTGCTCTTGGCGTTTCAGGCTACGGAGGACATGACGGTCTGGGTTACATGGCATCGATGTTCCACCTCTTCACGCACGCATTCTTCAAGGCACTGCTCTTCCTTGGCGCAGGCGCCATCATTCATGCCGTTCACAGCAACGACATGAACGACATGGGCGGATTGAGGAAATATCTCCCGATAACGCACATTACATTCCTTATAGCATGTCTTACAATAGCCGGTGTGCCGCCGCTTTCCGGATTCTTCAGCAAGGATGAAATTCTGACGGCAGCCCTGCATCACAACAAGGTGCTCTTCGCAGTCGAGTATGCTGTGGCAGGACTAACTGCATTTTACATGTTCAGGTTATATTTCAACATATTCTGGAGTAAGGACACGCATTATCATCACACTCCACATGAAGCTCCGGCAGTGATGACAGTTCCGCTGATAATACTTGCCATCGGATCCGTATTTGCAGGCTTCCTTCCATTCAGTGAACTTATAACTTCCGACGGCATGCCTTTCGAATCGCATATCGACATGGCAGTTGCTGTTCCTTCAGTTCTAATAGGCCTGGTTGGCATTGGCATAGCATTTATAATGTACAAAAAACAGAATGCCCTTCCCGATAAGATGGCTTCAACTTTCAAAAACGGCTACAAATGGGCATACAACAAGTTCTACATGGATGAAGTATGGCTTTTTGTCACAAAGAAGATAATCTTCAGGTACATTTCGCGCCCGATCGCATGGTTCGACAGGCACATTGTCGACGGAACCATGAATGCAATTGCAGAGGTAACGCAGGTTGCTTCATTCAGGATCAGGGAATTCCAGTCGGGCCAGCTTCAGAAATACGCATTCGCATTCGTTACAGGTGCTGTGATGCTTGCAATACTTTTCATTTATCTGTGGAAATAATTAAAGAGAAGATATAAAAACATGGATATTCTGTCATTATTCGTAATAATTCCTTTCCTGACAATCACAGGGATCATTTTCCTGAAGAATGAGAAACAGGTTCGTCTGGTCTCAGCCTTCGGAATGGGTATACAGCTGATCATGGCCGGAGTGCTTGTTTACTTATATCTTACTGCCAGACATGCCGGGAACACCGATGAAATGCTTTTCATGAAGGATTTCCTGTGGTTCAAAAGCCTTAACATTCATTATGCAGTGGGTGTGGATGGCATATCAGTTGCAATGATCTGCCTGACCTCGGTGGTTGTTTTTGCTGGCATATTCGCTTCCTGGGAAGTTGAATACCTCAGAAAGGAGTTCTTTATCTCTCTTATCCTTCTTGCATCCGGGGTATTTGGGTTCTTCATCTCTATCGACCTCTTCACCATGTTCCTGTTTTACGAACTTGCTGTTATACCGATGTACATTCTTATCGGCATCTGGGGAAGCGGCCCGAAGGAATACTCTGCCATGAAGCTGACTCTCATGCTTATGGGGGGCTCAGCTCTGCTCCTCCTGGGAATGCTGGGGATTTATTTCAATTCCGCTCCGGATGGAGGCCAGTTCACATTCAATATTCTCGAGATTTCCAAGATTACAATACCCATTGAAGCCCAGAGATTCTTCTTCCCGATGACATTTGTCGGTTTCGGGGTTCTTGGCGCGTTATTCCCATTCCATACCTGGTCCCCTGACGGACATGCCTCAGCTCCCACAGCCGTTTCGATGCTTCACGCAGGCGTTCTTATGAAACTGGGAGGCTACGGCGCTTTCAGGGTGGCAATATTCCTCATGCCCGAAGCAGCACAGGAGCTTTCATGGATATTTATCATTCTTACCTCAATAAGTGTTGTTTATGGTGCATTCGGAGCAATAGTACAGAAAGACCTCAAGTATATCAATGCATACTCATCGGTAAGCCATTGCGGGCTCGTGCTCTTTGCTGTTCTTATGATGAACCAGACAGCCATGAACGGCGCAGTTATCCAGATGATCTCGCATGGACTTATGACAGCCCTTTTCTTTGCCCTGATCGGTATGATCTACGGCCGCACGCACACCAGGATGATAGACCAGATGGGCGGACTCATGAAGGTAATACCCTTCCTCTCGGTCGCATACGTGATTGCAGGTCTTGCCTCTCTAGGACTCCCCGGTCTCAGCGGTTTCGTTGCAGAAATGACAGTGTTCGTAGGAGCCTTCCAGCACACCGACACTTTCCACAGGGTGGTTACAATACTGGTCGTAACATCGATTGTAATAACAGCTGTCTACATTCTCAGGGTAGTTGCAATCCTCCTTCTCGGTCCGACAAAAGATCCTCACTTCGAACATCTTCCCGATGCCAAATGGTATGAAAAATTATCCGTTGTTACATTGATAACTGCCGTCGCAGGTATCGGGCTTGCACCTTTATGGCTTTCGACAATGATCGGTAAAAGCCTTCAGCCGATAGTTGACAAGATAATCGCAATAACTCCGTTTTAACCAGATTTTTCAATAGCCCACCAGATAAAAATGAGCTCAGAAACCTTCTTATTAATGCGTCATGAACTGCTGCTCACAGCTGCAGCGCTCTTTGTGCTCATGGCCGAAATATTCACCGATCCACGTAAGAACAGAAACGGGATAAGCCTGTTTTCCATAATCGTTTATGCAGCTGTAACGCTTGCAGGATTCATTCCTTCCGGAGAAGGAAGCCTTTTCGGGGGAATGTATGTAACTGACGGAACCCGGCTGCTGATGAAGAATATACTGAATACCGGGGTCCTTATTGTTCTCATCCAGTCTGTCCAGTGGCTGAAAAAAGAAGAAAATGCAGGACTTCTCAGCGAATACATAATACTTGTGATCTCCACCGTTATAGGAATGAACTTCATGATCTCAGCTGGACACTTTATTATGTTTTACATAGGACTGGAGCTTGCAACAATCCCGATCACCGCACTGGCAGCATTTGAAAGATACAGGAATAAATCCGCTGAGGCAGGTATAAAGCTTATCTTTTCATCGGCCCTTTCATCAGGAATTCTACTTTACGGATTGTCTATGATCTACGGAACCACCGGAAGTTTGTACTTCAGTGAAGTCGCTTCATTCTTCCGTGGCGAAAATCTTCAGATCCTTGGGTTCATCTTCTTCTTTGCAGGAATGGCTTTCAAGATTTCGCTTGTACCGTTCCATCTCTGGGCCGCTGACGTGTACGAAGGCGCTCCGGTTAATATAACATCTTATTTATCAGTAGTTTCTAAAGGAGCAGCAGTATTTATTCTCATTATTGTTCTTTACACTGTGTTCCCGGTTATAATAGAGGTATGGCAGAAAACCATTTATGTTATTGCCGTAATGACAATGACAATAGGTAACCTTTTTGCCATAAGGCAGCAGAATCTCAAGCGCTTTCTGGCTTTCTCGTCAATTTCGCAGGCAGGTTATATACTCCTTGGCTTTATCGGAGGAAGCGAGCTTGGCATGGCGACGGTGATCTATTATATTCTTGTTTATGTATTCTCAAATCTCGGCGCATTCGGAGTTGTAACGGCAATATCGAATGCCACAGGAAAAGAGAATATGGATGATTACAACGGCTTGTACAAAACAAATCCCGGTCTTAGCCTCACGATGACGCTTTCGCTGTTCTCCCTGGCAGGGATCCCGCCTGTGGCAGGTTTCTTCGGAAAGTTCTTCCTCTTTACGGCAGCCGCACAGAAAGGCTTCTATATACTCGTCCTGATTGCAGTGCTGAATACGATCATATCACTCTATTATTACCTCCTTGTTGTAAAGGCAATGTTCATGAACAAAAGTGAAGCTCCGATTGTAAAATTCAGGAGCGATTTTTCCACAAAACTTGCACTTGGAATATGCATTGCAGGACTGGTTGTTACCGGATTTGCAAGTGCAATATTTGAAATGATAAGAAACCTGAGCTTCGGCGTTTAATAATTATCCTGAATTTATGGCAATCAATAACGCAAAACATATAGTCAGTGAGATCAACGGAATACGCTGCACCATTATAGAGACCGGTGCTTCCCTGGAACGTTCCGCATTCCTCACCGACCTTCTTGAATTCAATAAGCTTGAAGTTAAAGAAATGCAGGAGCCTCAGAAAGAGCCTTCAGATGAACAGAAATATACAATTGGTGTCACTGATATTGTCTTCAATCCCGTCTTTGCCATTTATGAGAAGAGGCTGAAAACCAGGGATGGTAACATCGTCACTCCTCAGTACTGGAAGCAGGAATGTACAGATTGTGATTCAAGGTACTGGCTGGGGCAGCGTAAAGCGTAGAGCATTGAGAAATTTCTGAGCTCTGAGCCCTATAATTCATCATTATTCCATATTTCCCATGACTTTTCAGCCTGGAGATGGAGCATCCGCAAGCCACTTACGACGGTACAGCCTCTCGCCTTTCCTTCCATAAGGAAAGCGGTCAATTCGGGATTATAAACCAGGTCGAAAAGAATGTGCCGGCTGACCAGCAAATCATAATTTAGTTCCGGCCGGCTCTCAACGTCGGGGAACATGCCCAGCGGTGTGGTATTTACAATAATGTCGGTATTCCTGAGCACATCCTTGTCAATATCGTTGTAGGTGATCATGCCCGGTTGAGCTTTCCGTGAAACAAGCGTGACTTTAAGCCCGATCTTCAGGAGAGAATAGCGAACTGCCCTGGAGCTGCCTCCCGTGCCAAGCACAAGAGCATTACCCTTACGATTCTTAAGATAAGGCATGATCGATTCTGAGAATCCATAAACGTCGCTGTTGAATCCGGCTAAATGGGTACTCCCCTCCTCCCTTCGGATCTTAATAACGTTAACTGCCCCTATTTCGTTTGCATCGGAAGAGACCTGGTCAAGGAACCTGATAACATCTGATTTATGCGGGATTGTAACATTCAGTCCTTCCAGATCTGGCTCATTCCTGAGCAATATGGGCAGATCATCTATGCTCTCAAGAGGAAAATTCTGGTAGATGCAATCGGAAATATGCTCAATCTGGAATTTTTCAGTGAAATATTTCCTTGAGAAAGAATGGCCCAGGGGGTAACCGATAAGTCCGAATTTTCTCAAGAGTTCATCGTTTTCGGTAGGAACTGGAAGAACGTATCTCCCCTGAGTCCCAGGCGAAGCGATTCAAGAGGTATGATTTCGTTTGGCGGAATGTTGCCAAGGTTCACTTCAGAACCGAAATGCTTAATGAACCATGCCTGCTGTGATTTCAGCGGCGCCTCCCATATCACATTTTCCAGCCTGACGTTTTCCGATATAGCCCCGATTATAATATTATTGATCGACCCGTCATCGTTATAGATGCCTGTTGTACCCGATTCACGTGCTTCAGCGATTACCTTTACCGAACCTGCCTGGAGTTCTTCCTTCATCATGGCAACCCACTGCTCAGGGGAATATATTACATCTTTCTTTTTTGACCCCACTTCTGAAACTACAGTGTATTTTTTGGCAAGCCTGCTGATATAATCAAGCTTCCTGTTCCTGTCGAAATCGTAAGATCCGTCGGACACCTCCACCATTTCTATACCAGTTTCATCGAGGAGATCCGTGAAAGCATCGAACATGTCTCTTACTATGAATGCTTCAAAGAGAGTGCCGCCATAATATGGAGTTACGCCCGCTTTCCTGTATATGTCGAGCTTCTTCTCTAAACCGGGGGTGATAAGCGATGTACCAAAACCCAGCTTGACAAAATCGGTGTATGTGCTTCCTACGGACATAAAATCTTCAGCTTCCCTAATACTGAGACCTTTGTCCATTACCATTGTTTGTCCGGATTTTCTTGGTTTTGAGGGTCTTTCGGGAATGAAGGTTAAGGGGTTTTTCATGGATCGAAGTTGTGGTTCTGGGTTCTGGGTTCTGGGTTCTGGGTTCTGGGTGCCTGGTGTTTATTTAGCTGATTACCGATTACCGATTACTGATTAAAACCGTGGTCTTTAAGCAGCTTCTTGATTTTCCGGCTGAGCATCTTCACTGGGAACAAATTCTCAAATACTTCAAACAGTCCCCTCTCAAGATCAAGTGCATGAGCCAGTATCCTGTAAGCTCTTTCAGTTTCGCCTGAATGCAGGTTGAATGAAGCAAGAAGATAATTGATAGCCGGAAGATCGCCCGTAATCTTCAGGGCCTGTTCAATGTGCTGGATGGATTTTTCAGCCAGTCCGGAGGAGATTAGTATTCCACCCAGGTCGGCCCATACCTCATCATAATATGAATCGAGCTTGAGAGCTTCACGGAAGCACCTCAGGGCGGATTTTGTTTCACCTTTTGCATAATGAGCCTTACCCAGCAGGTACCAGAACTCCGGATTTTCATCATCGAGCCTTACAGCTTTTCTGAAAAATATGAGGCTGTTGTCGGTTTCTCCGGCGTTCAATGCGAGAACTCCCAGGCCGAACCATGGGTCTGCAAAGTCAGGTGCAAGCTCGATGGCTTCCTGGTAATACTTCTTTGCAAGGGTCATATCCCCGGTACGCTCATAACATTCGGCAAGGTACGACATGGCTTCAAAGCTGTCGGGCTCATTCTCCAGGTATTCATGGTAGACCGGGATTGCTTCAGAATACCTGTCGAGGTTGCTTAGTATGTTTCCCTTGTTGAAAATCGCGAAAGTATTCTGTGAATTTACAGCAAGTGCATAGTCGTATGCCTCCATGGCCTCATCATACTTTTCAAGCTTGTTGTAAACAATTCCGAGATTATACCATGCACTGTCGGAGAATGGCTCTTCATCGAGATAAAGAAGATAGTATTTAATACTGTTTTCGTAATCCTCCGTTTTCTCATAGGCATAAGCCAGATCGTAAAGGTGAGCCTTGAAATCGGGTTCTATCCCGATCAGCCTTTGCAGGTATGGGATAACATGCTCGTAATAATTCAGGCTCTGAAGCACGGAAGTTATCTCGAAAAGAATGTTTTCGGGATTGTCAGAATCAAGCGTGAGTGCATAATCGAACATGCGCTTTGCACCCTGCACATTGCCGAGCATGCCAAGCGCTGTGCCTTTGGTAACAAAAATCTCATGGTTCCCGGGCTCGATGTTTTCAAGCTTTTTAAGGATCCTGAGAGCTTCAGTCGCCTTTCCTTTGTCCAGCAGCACCCTCGCCTTTCTCAACTGTATGGAGACTGAATTCGGATGCTGCTGTGTTGCAAGATTCGCTGCGTCGAAGGCTTTGGTGGCATTGTTGCTTTCAATATAATAATCAATGATTGATTCGAATTCAATGACATCAAAGAAATAATTCTCATTATTCTTCCTCATACGCTCGAACTTCTGGACCGCATGCTTCACCTCTTCCTCGTAGGAAAATCCGAACCTGTCCTCTTCCATAGCTCATTCAAAAATATGAATACAAAATTAATACTATTTTTAATAAGGGTGTTTATGCAAAATATCATTTATCAACAATGTGATCATTTTATATCTCATTAATCTACTGCCTATTACACGCTAATAATCTTAAATGAAATATTTTTTCGCAATGACACGCAACCCTCAGTTCAATATTTTCATCTATTATTCGAAAGAGATTCAATTTGACTATAACCACACTCTATTTTTTTCCTAAAATTAACCTAAATTCAACCTTTGAGAAACCGGGATTCACTCCCGGTTTTTCATTTTAATTGATATATTTGTGAATATCTAAGATAAACTGCCATGAAAAAATCCTTATATTTTTTCTGTAAATACCTAATAATCTATATCATACCATTCTTATTGATCATTAACTCGTGTTCAGTCAAGGATGAAAACCCCATTAATTTTCCATCCGGGATTTTCCCCGATACCGTTCTGAATATGGGTAAGGTCAACTCGCAATATGATGATTACAACCTTGATTCCTACATACTGACAGGAAGCGGGCCTATTATATTTTCAAGCAACCGGAACAGCGCTGGAGGTCAATTTGACCTTGTGCAGGGCAATATCACTTTCGTTTTTGACCAGACAGATGCGTATTTCGAGCTTACTTCATCCATCAGCAATGACGCTTATCTGAATACGCTCATAAATAAATCCAACACACCCGGAAACGATTTCGGCCCTTACCGGTTTTTCAGCAGCAGCGACGGGTATGAATACCTGGTTCTTTCTTCCCTGAATGGCCAGGGAAACCTTGATTTGAAATTTCTGAGGAACAGGCCCCAGTTCAGTCAGAACCTCCCGGACATAGAGGGACCAACCCCTGTAACCGTCTTTAATTCAGCCGGCGATGATGCATACTTCAGCCTCGATGCCAGTCAGGATACCGCTTATTTCTGTTCTTCCAGGTCAGGCAACTTCGATATTTATTTTCAGCCCCGACCTGTTAATACAGAAATTAACAACTGGTTTATACAGAACCTTGCTCCCTCCACAGGTATTGACAGTCTTAACAGCACCGCCAACGACAAATGTCCCATGGTGCTGAATAAGGTCATGGTTTTCACATCCGACAGGCCGGGAGGACTCGGAGGATTCGATCTTTACTATTCAGTGTTAAAAAACGGGAAGTGGGGTTCGCCAATTAATTTCGGTCCGGGCATAAATACTTCATCAAACGAGTACAGGCCCCTGCTGGGTTTTCACGAAAACTTCACAAATTATTTCCTTATGTTTTCTTCGGACAGACCGGGAGGTGAAGGCGGGTATGATCTGTATTTTACAGGGGTTACCTTCAAATAGATTACAAGGCATTAAGGTTGGCCTGTGTGAAGGCATTCGTGCATTCGTGGCTATAAATATTCATCCGGTAAATGAGCTAAGAGCATAGGACCAATAAAAATAGCCACTAATGCACTAATTCCGCCGCTCAATGCCCCATTTTAGGTACAATCCTTATTTCTGACAGCCTCCAGAGTATTAAGAAGAAGGCCGACCCTGGTCATAGGACCGACCCCCCCGGGAACGGGGGTTATAAATGAGCATTTCGGAGCCACATTTTCAAAATCAACATCCCCCGCAAGACGATAGCCTGATCTGCTTTCTTTGCTTTCAACCCTGGTTGTACCGACATCAATCACCACAGCTCCTTCCTTAACCATGTCTGCTTTGACAAATGCAGGCGAGCCGATGGCTGCAATTATTATGTCCGCGGATCTTACTATGTCTGCAATATTCTCAGACCTGCTGTGCACAACTGTTACCGTTGCATCCATGCCCTTCCTGGAAAGCAGGATGCTAACAGGTCTGCCGACTATGTTGCTTCTGCCTATTACAACACAATGTGCGCCTGCTGTTTTAATGTCGTACCTTTTCAGAAGCTCGGTGATGCCGTAAGGAGTAGCCGGAAGAAAGGCTTTCTCACCGATAAGCATGCGCCCCAGATTCACCGGGTGGAAGCCATCAGCATCCTTCGACGGGTCGATGGATTCAATTACTTCATTATCAGAGATATGCTTGGGAAGCGGAAGCTGAACGATGAACGCATCCACCCCGGGATCGCTGTTCAGCTCTTTAATTTTGTCAAGCAACTGACTGGCTGCTACATCGTTGTCAAACCTGATAAGACTTGACATGAACCCCACTTCATTGCAATCCTTAACCTTGTTAGCAACATAGCTTTCGCTCGAAGGATCATTGCCTACAAGGATTGCAGCAAGATGAGGAACCTTGTTTCCTGCCGATTTCATGTCAGAAACCCGGGATGCGATCTCTTTCCTGATTTCAGCTGCAGTTTTTTTGCCGTCGATTATGGTATACATGCCGGGAAATTATTTCCTTTTCATCATTCCTGCCACATTGCCTTTCGCTGTCATCATCTTCATCATCCGCCTCGTCTCATCGAATTGCTTCACAAGCTTGTTGACTTCCTGCACGGATGTCCCGCTTCCGGTTGCAATCCTTTTTCTCCTGCTTCCGTTAAGGACAATCGGATTTGTCCTTTCTTCCGGGGTCATGCTTCTTATGATCGCCTCGATTCCCTTGAAAGCATTATCATCGATATCGAGATCCTTTATGGCTTTGCCCACTCCCGGGATCATAGCCATCAGATCCTTTACGTTACCCATTTTCTTGATCTGCTGTATCTGAGCCAGGAAATCATCGAAATTGAACTGGTCCTTTGCAATTTTCTTCTGTAGCTTGCGGGCTTCCTCGATGTCATATTGTTCCTGGGCTTTTTCAACAAGGGATACGATATCACCCATTCCAAGTATCCTGTCGGCCATCCTGGCAGGATAGAAGATATCGATTGCGTCCATCTTTTCACCCGAGCTCACGAACTTTATCGGCTTGTTAACGACCGATTTTATGGAAAGAGCTGCGCCACCCCGTGTATCGCCATCGAGTTTTGTAAGGACGACGCCATCGAAGTCGAGCCTGTCGTTGAATTCTTTTGCAGTATTCACCGCATCCTGACCTGTCATTGAATCGACAACAAATAGGATCTCGTGGGGATTGAGAGCTTCCTTCACGGCTGCTATCTCGTTCATCATCTGCTCATCTATGGCGAGGCGGCCTGCAGTGTCGACTATAACCACATCATAACCTTTCATTTTGGCTTCCTTCACCGCATTCCTTGCAATGGCCACAGGGTTCATGTTACCGTCCTCGGTATATACCGGCACCTCGATCTGTGAAGCAATTACCTTAAGCTGTTCGATAGCAGCAGGCCTGTATACGTCACCTGCAACAAGCAAAGGATGTTTCCCTCTTTTGGTCTTTATAAGCCTGGCAAGCTTTCCGCTGAAGGTTGTTTTTCCTGATCCCTGGAGCCCCGCAATCAGGATCACCGAGGGATTGATCTTGATGTTTATATCGCTCCTGTCACCGCCCATGAGCTCGACAAGCTCATCGTGGACAATCTTCACCATCATCTGAGAAGGATTAACAGACTGGAGCACTTCCTGCCCGAGAGCTTTCTGTTTTATAGTATCGGTGAACTGCTTGGCAATTTTGAAGTTGACGTCGGCATCGAGAAGGGCTCTTCGCACTTCTTTGAGGGTTTCTGCTATGTTGATTTCGGATATTCTCCCCTGACCTTTAAGTAACTTAAAGGATTTCTCAAGCCTGTCGCTTAGATTTTCAAACATATAATTTTATGGTTATTATCATTTATTTACCAAACAATATTATAAGATTACATTCTCTCCGGCATCTCGATGCCGAGCAACCACATACCTTTATATAATATCTCGCTGGTGATCCTCGATAAGGCAAGCCTTAGATTCCTTTTGTCGGCATTTTCTTCACCGAGGATTGAAAAATCGTGATAGAACTGGTTGTACTCCTTCGCAAGTTCATAACAATAATTCGCTATTAGGGCGGGGCTGTACTCATTCCCTGCTTCTGATACTATTTCAGGGAAACGCCTGAGAAGCTTTATCAGGTCTATTTCCTTCTTCCCGGCTGCAGAATCAACAAGGTTCCCGGGATTTTCTGAAACACCCGTTTGTTCCCCTTTCCTGAAAACTGATTTTATTCTAGCATAGGTATATTGAATAAAGGGCCCTGTATTGCCGTTGAAATCGATGGATTCAGTCGGGTTGAATGTCATATTCTTCTTAGGATCGACCTTAAGGATATAATATTTGAGGGCACCCATTCCGACTATCCTGAATATGTTCTCTTTTTCATCCTCTGAAAAACCTGAAAGTTTTCCAAGCTCCAGTGAAACCTCCTTTGCTGTATCCTGCATTTCGAGTATGAGGTCGTCGGCATCGACCACTGTTCCCTCCCGGGATTTCATCCTTCCCTCCGGAAGCTCCACCATTCCATACGAAAAATGGATCAGTCCGTCGGCCCACTGGTAACCCATTCTTTTCAATATTGCCCGAAGAACCTGAAAATGATAATTCTGCTCATTTCCAACAACATATACATTCTTTTCAAACTTATATTCATTATACCTGTCAACTGCGGTCCCAAGATCCTGTGTCATGTACACAGCTGTGCCATCAGATCTCAGAAGAAGCTTCTGATCCAGTCCTTCAGCTGTAAGATCAGCCCAGATTGAGCTGTCTTCCTTGCGAAACAGAATATTTTTTTCGAGAGCATTCAGCACGATTTCCTTCCCGAGCTTGTATGTTTCAGATTCGTAATAGATCCTGTCGAAATCGACCCCAAGCTTGCGATATGTCTGATCGAATCCGGCATATACCCACGAGTTCATCATTTTCCAGAGATCGACCACTTCCCTGTCGCCGGCTTCCCATTTAAGAAGCATTTCGCGAGCCTCCTTCATAAAAGGCGCATTGTTTTTGGCTTCATTCTCGGGCATTCCACCCCGTACGAGCTCGCTAATCTGTGTTTTATACTCCTTATCGAAAAGGACATAATACTTCCCGACAAGGTGATCACCTTTCATGCCTGAGGATTCAGGAGTTTCGCCGTTTCCGAATTTCTGCCAGGCGAGCATCGATTTACAGATATGTATGCCTCGATCGTTAACAATATTTGTTTTAATGACCTTGTGCCCGCATGAAGACAAAATACGGTAAAGGGAATATCCCAGCAGGTTATTGCGTATGTGCCCGAGATGAAGAGGTTTGTTAGTGTTGGGAGAGGAATATTCAACCAGGATAGTCTCAGGTTTTTCAACCTGTGATGCAGCCAGAGGATCCGTTCCTCCTGCAAGTGTCCTGAAATATTCAGTCCACCAGGAGTCAGAAATTTCAAGATTAAGGAATCCTTTTATAACGTTGAAACCGGAAATTGATTTAAAATTGTCAACAAGGTATTTTCCGATCATCTCCCCGGTTTTCTCAGGAGTGTTCTTTGAGAAACGCAGCAAAGGGAAAACAACAATTGTGAAGTCACCTTTGAAATCCTTCTTTGTTTCCTGTACCTGGATAAGGTCTTCCTTAACTTCAGTGTTAAACAGAACTTTTAATGATTCCTTTATTTTTTCTTTAAGAATGATCTCCATTGCCATATCAAATTCGGTTTGCAAAGATAGTATTTTACTGATAAATTAGATTTCCATATCAGTCGTAAGTTCATTAGCTAGCGGACGGAAGGTTATTGACGATATGGCTTCTCTTTTTGACCAATAATTTAAACAAATTGAAAAGTTGTCATATTTTTGACCGAGTTATAAACCAAACCTACAGTGGAAATAAAAGAACTGTTTATCGAGGCAGGCGTAAAAACCCCACAAATAGACCTTAATCCTTTCAACGGCGAGCTCATTTTATGCGGCAAATCGATACCCGAGAATGCTGCAACAGTTTATGAAGGAGTTTTGAAATGGGTTCAGGAATACACAAAAAAACCAAGGCTCACTACCAACCTTCGTCTCAATCTCGAATACTTCAATTCAGCATCTTCCATCTGGCTGGCAAAGATTGTTAAAACCCTTTGCTCTGTTAAGAAAGACGGCTTCACCTTATTCATCCACCTTTATTTCGACATAGAGGATTTTGACACAATGCACCAGGAGGACCTGAAGGATGCCATAAGCCCGATTATGGACATGATAGGAATCCCTAATGTATGCATCGGCATTAAAATTTACGGTACCGACAGCAAAGGGGCTATACTGAAAGAATCTACGGTCCTTATCTGATTCATATTCCGAAAGCGTCATTTTTCTACAGTTTTTGTAACTTTAACACAAATTCGTGAAAGTATTATGCGAATAATTGTGCTATCGCTTACAGTTATTATATTTTCATCAATGGAAGCTTCATCTCAGAATAAACCGGCAGACCGGCAACCGGTAGCGGCAGGAAGGTTTTATCCTGCAGAAAAGAACACGCTTGAGAAAGATCTATCCGACCTGTTCATGGAATGCAAAAAGCCTGATGGAAGCAAAAAGGCAAGAGCAATAATTGTTCCGCA
>JBLNAO010000321.1:0-4977 GCA_050259395.1 Chloroflexota bacterium | reverse complement strand
GGTGTGGTTCTCAAAATAGTCCCCGCAACCGACGCAATATGGAAACAATGCCTTTCTGAAGGATTGATGGAGATCTTTAAGAATGCGGGAGCACTGGTATCAAATGCAGGATGCGCAGGTTGCGCGGCAGGCCAGGTGGGACAAAACGGCCAGGGTGAAATAACCGTCAGCACAGGAAACAGGAATTTCCCCGGTAAACAGGGAAAAGGAAGCGTATATCTTGCGTCTCCATCTGTTGTGGCCGCATCAGCAGTTGCAGGCTATATTACCGGGGCAGATAACATCCCGTTGAAGCCACGGAAATTTTTTGTGAATACGCGTGAAGCAGGTGCCCGGGTAAAACAAAAAGAGACCAAACCACAAAAGGAAGACCGGTTCCTCGAGGGACACGTCTGGATGATACCGCGAGACAACATAGATACCGATATGATTTTTCATAATCGCTATCTGACTATCACAGATATAAATGAAATGGGAAAATACACCTTTGACAACCTGAATGGGTTCGAAGATTTTTCAAAAAAAGTGAAAAAAGGAGACATAATCATTACCGGCAAAAATTTCGGTTGCGGAAGTTCAAGGCAACAGGCTGTCGACTGCTTCATATCGCTTGGTATAAGTGCCATTGTTGCTGAATCTTTCGGTGCTATTTATGAAAGGAATGCCATAAATGCAGCTTTTCCTGTCATTGTTCTGAAATCTGCTGCTGAAATTAAAGATGGCGATCTGGTAAAAATTGATATGAAGTCGGGTGAAATTGTGGATATGACAACGGGTGGAACATATTATGCCGAGCCTTTCTCAGATGTTCAATATAACATCTATAGTCGTGGCGGATTGCTGGTTTAACAAATGAAATTCACTTTTATGAAAAGGACTTTTGCAGAAAAAATATTCAATGCACCAGCAGGTGCGATTGTATTCGCTGCTCCCGATATCGTTCTGACGCATGATAATACATCGAGCATCTACAACACTTTTGTGAAGATGGGGGGCAAGCATGTATTTGATCCTTCAAGACTGCTGATTGTGCTGGACCACAACGCGCCGCCTTGCGATGCGAAGCTTGCAACACAGTACCAGATGATAAGGGATATCGTCAGAAGCGAAGGAATAAAGCGCTTTTATGACTCAGGAAACGGCATCTGCCACCAGCTGATGTCGCATCATGCCAGGCCGGGAATGCTGATAGCCGGAGCCGACAGCCATACCTCCACTGCGGGAGCTTTCAATGCCATGGCAGTCGGTATAGACAGGACGGAAGCTGCCGGGATATGGAAGAAAGGTGAGACATGGTTCAGGGTTCCGGAATCAATAATGATAAATCTTAAAGGTGAATTGAATGATGGCGTTTCAGCAAAAGACCTTGCGTTGTGGATCGTCGGCATGCTGGGTTCCGAGGGCGCTAATTACATGTCGGTCGAATATCATGGCGAAGGATTAAAGAGCCTGAGCATTTCCGACAGGATGACTCTCGCAAATCTTGCATCGGAGATGGGAGCAAAAAATGCTGTATTCCCTGCCGACGTGATTTTACGTTCTTTTATGAAAGAAAAAGGTAAACCCGTATGGGCCGACGATGGCGCAGCCTATTTCAAAACAGTAAATATCAATCTGAATGACATTTACCCTGTTGTGTCCGCACCCCATAACGTAGATAACATAAAGTCAGTTGATGAAGTTGAAGGCACCCCGGTCCATGAAGGCCTGATCGGCACGTGTACAAACGGCAGGATTGAAGACCTCAGGATCGCTGCCGGCATCCTGAAAGGCAGGCATGTCAAAGAAGGTTTTCAGCTGCATATTGTTCCAGCGTCAAAGGAGATCTTCCTCCAGGCAATAAATGAAGGTATTGTTTCTGCGCTCATTGAGGCAGGTGCAAACATACTGTCCCCTTCATGCGGACCGTGCCTCGGGACAGGCCAGGGCATACCCGCAAACGGGCATACGGTGATTTCAACTGCCAACCGTAATTTTCCGGGACGCATGGGGAACAAGGAGGCTGGTATTTACCTTGCATCTCCTGCAACCGTTTCGTACACCTCCCTCTCAGGCGTTATTACTAGTCCGGTAAAAAACACTCAGACAAAACAGTTTCCCTTCAAAGCATCGGAGGGAAGGAAGTCTGAAATAATAAATGGTGAAGACAGGAAAATCGGGGCTATCTGGAATTATTCTGACATTGATAATCTCAACACAGACCAGATGTTTGCCGGAAAGCACACCTACAGCGTTCAGAGCAGTGATCCGGCAGCCATTATGCCTTTCCTTTTCGAGGATTTTGATCCATCCTTCAAAACCAATGTTCGCAAGGGTGACATAATTATCGCAGGAGAAAATTTCGGTTGCGGAAGCTCCCGTGAACATCCTTCTGTGGGGCTTGCATTTGCGGGCATAAAGTGCATCATAGTGAAATCGGTCAACCGGATCTTTTACAGGTCATCAATCAACCAGGGTCTGACGCTGATAGTGCACAGGGGAGCTGTTGAAGCATACAAACCCGGCGATAACATTGAAATAGAGAAAGATAAAGGTATACTGAGGATAGGAGGGAAGATCTTCTCATTCGAGCCGCTGCCTGAAAAGCTTCAGAGGATTATTGAAATGAAAGGACTGGTCAATTATATGAAAGCTGAATAAGCAGCTGAAGCATTTTCCCGTTGCATTTACTGAAAAAAAATGTATTTTTGCAGCCGAAATCGGTTCCGTAGCTCAGCTGGATAGAGCAACAGCCTTCTAAGCTGTGGGTCCCGCGTTCGAATCGCGGCGGAATCACCTCAGCGACACGTTTCCTGCGTGTCGCTTTGTTTTTTTTAATTCGCGATTCGAACGAAGGGTTGGAGCGTTCGAACCGAGGAGCGGTAGCGACGAGCTCGTGAGCGCTAGCGAACAATCGCGGCGGAATCACCTCAGCGACACGTTTCCTGCGTGTCGCTTTGTTTTTTCATAAAAAAGGTGGCCCATGCCACCTTTTCCTGTTTCATTCTTTATTATACAGTTTCAACGACTTTGGCTACCTCTTCAATAAGTCTGCGATTGAAAGCCTTCAGATCCTGGGGGCTGCGCGATGTAATCAGATTATTATCCACAACAACCTCCTCATCGACCCATTCAGCGCCAGCATTGATCAGGTCTTTTTTGATCGAGCCAAAGGATGTCAACCGGCGGCCCTCAACAGCATCGGCTTCAATAAGCATCTGGGGACCATGGCAAATGGCTGCCACAAGTTTGTTGTTTTTCATAAAGCTGCGAACGAACTCCACTGCATTGGCATCCCTGCGAAGTTTGTCGGGATTTATCACGCCCCCGGGCAGGAAAAGTGCATCATAATCGTCAGGATTGGCTTCGACAGTGGTTTTGTGCACTCCTATATCCTTGCTCCAGCTATCATGATTCCATCCTTTAATCCTGCCTTTTTCAGGCGAAATGATGTGAACTTCAGCGCCACTGTCTTCAAGCGCCCGCCTGGGTTCTATCAATTCAGATTCCTCAAATCCGTTTGTTGCCAGTATCGCTATTTTTCTTCCTTTCAGATCTTTCATAACATTTACAAATTATGGTTCTAAGTATAACCATATAGAATTTTGAATGTTCGATCGGATCTGCGGAGGCCATTAATGCACGACTTTCTTCCGCCGTTTCTCATCAAGGTCCATCTTTTCTGAAACTGAGAAGTCCTTTCCGCATCTTACACAGGCATAGTTGATAAGAAAAGCACCGGAATACCTGACTTTTTCAAGACGTGGATGTTCACATGGTTTATTCCCCCATTCCTCCTTGAGCTTTTGAGTTGCAAAATACTCCATAACGTAGGTTTTTAATGAGCAAATATCTGATTACGGTTCAATTTAATGCAAGGTAATCTATTCCTGCGGTTAATGGGTTAACCGTGGTGATTAAGAAGAGTTCAATTTAGATTTAGAGTGGATGCTTTACCTGTACCCTACGAGGGAAAGGAAACCGTCAGCAAAGAAGCGTATGGCATCCATTATCGGGAGAAAACTTACTTTGGTGACTGCTGTTGCAATAAGAAGCCCGAAAAGCAGGAGCGAACCATATTTATAAAATGCATTGTAAAGCTCAGGCTTTTTTCTTAACGGGAAAAACAGGAGATGTGAACCGTCAAGAGGGGGAAGTGGTATTAAGTTGAAAATGAACAATCCCCAGTTAATATAGATTGCATAGTAAAATACTTCCAGGGCTGTCTCTATTCCATTGTTATTGTAATGGACATGCTTGATCGTCAATGCAAAAATCACCGAAAGAACCATTGCGAGCACAGCATTGGAAACAGGTCCTGCCAGTGCGATCTTAATTACGTCTGTCTTTTTCCTGAGATACTGCTCGTTGAACTGCACGGGCTTAGCCCATCCGAACCCTGCCACAAGGAGGAAGATGAATCCGATCGCATCAATATGCTTTAACGGATTCAGTGTTATCCTTCCCTGGTCCTTCGAAGTCGGGTCACCGCTCAGATGGGCAATCCATGCATGACTGAACTCATGTATCGTCAGGCCGAGAATTATGCCGGGCAGATACTTGAGTGTTCTTTCAATGTCGATAAAGTCCAAATTATCTTTTTTTAATGTATTACCTGTTCTTTTTAACAGGAAGGTAGAAATCCTGTTCAGTTAGTTTGCATTCATCGATCATCTTCAGTGCGTATTCCGCACCTGAGAAATTTTCGTCGGCATTGTTGGTCCCGATCGTGAATTTGACTCCGGCAGCCTGGGCTCTTTTAATGAATGTTGCAGAAGGTATTTTATACCGGTTGTTGATCTCGATGGCAATATTGTTCGCTTTTGCTGCATTGATAACCTTATCCATCCTCTCATCTGTCCAGAACTGATCGTACCTTGCAGCCATTTGCTCGGGAAGGAATGTCGGATTTACGTAAATGTTTATGGGTTCAGTTTCCAGGATCTTTACCAGAGTATTAACCATATAATCCATGAACTGCTGTTCATCATCGATCCA